>JAXHTU010000082.1:0-13674 GCA_034189955.1 Pseudomonadota bacterium
CGTCAAAGACACGTGATGCGCTTGGAACAAGATTTCCGTGTACGCCGAGATTCACGTAGTCGAGATGCCCCTTCTTAAAATCTTTCAAGATTTTCCTATCATCTTGAGACATCGTTACGCCGGTGTTTAGGCAACGATCTATGGCCATCTCAAGGCTTATTTGTTTCCCGTCGGGATTGGCGTTTTGCTCATCTATAATGTGCTTCAGAATGGATTCGAGCAAACTGCGTAGCAGGGCGGTGGCGGACGCCGGAAGCTTGTTGGCGTTGATTTCCGCCGCCTCCTTCATAAGCTGCTTTAGCGTGAGACTATCCTTCTTGACCGGATAGCTGAACAGCGCCCCTGCCTTCAGAGTGGTGCCGCCCGGCTTATCGTCCGCGGTATCGTCGCCTGACGTCCCATCATCTGACGCCCCATCGTCTGACGCCTCACCGTCGCTCGGACCATCACTGGGCTGCCCGGATTCCGGAGCGTCCTCAGAGGGGTAATCGGCGGCAGCAAAATCTTTGAATACATTGGCATATTGCGCCGTCGCGCCCATGCCTTTCGGCTTCTCGATCACCAGTTTACGGACGAGATGCTGGAATTTTTTCTTAGCTAGGGGCCCCGAGAAGACCACCTTCAAGCTTTCCCGGTCCATCGTGAGGCCTACCTTGTCGAGATGGCCCTCGCCTTGGAGGAAACGAACTGGCGGGTTGAACTCCACTCCTGGATCAAGAAGTTTGGCCCTCTCTTCCGAGCTCCATTTTAACTTGAGCGCTTCTAAGTACAGTGTGTACTCTAGTATGTAGTCGCGAATTTTGCCTTTAGGGCGCTTAAATATACCTGCGAGAGTAGCGACAGTCTTCCCACCTTTGTACTCGTCGTATACAGCCTTTCGGCTCCCCAGATATCCCCACTTCGATTTGTCTCCGAGCCCAAAGTGGGCGTCGGCCATAATGGGCAGCATCGCTTCTCGGGAGGGGGCTACGCTACAATCGACGCTCAGCAGAGATGCCTTAAATTTTTCATCCACTGACGGCACGAGGTGCGCGTATTGGGAAGGAGCTGCCGAAATGCCTGCGAGGAGCTTGTAGGCCGCTATGCGGGTATTGCCCTCGACGACCACATATCCGTCCCCCTCCGCCACAGCGTAAGGTCGCTCCGCGCCCTCATTTTTCTTCTCAAGTGCAATTTTCGCGATAAAGGCACCCAAGGCCTCGTGGGCAAACATGTACTCGATGATCGCACTCTCGCTCTTAAGCGGCTGGAGCGTTACGATTCTCGGGTTGCGCTTATCCAGATGGATTTTTTCGAGCGCTAGTGTCTCGTAAGTGAAATCATCGAACATCGTTGGCCCCGCCTCTCCGGCCGGAGCCTAGCGTCACTTTCTATCGGTGCACAACTCTATCCTAAGGGTGCGGCTATTGATCTGTCGCAACTTTGCGTTGGTGGCGGTAGCTCCGTGACTACCCCTCCCCCGCCATCCCCCGCAACGCCTCCTCGAACACCCCCGCCGGCTGCCCGCCCGAGATCAGCCACTTCCCCTCCACCACCACCGCCGGCACCGCATTGATCCCCCGCGACCGCCACAGGTCCTCCGCCGCCCGCACCTCGGCCGCATAGCGCCCCTCCGCCAGCACCGCCTCGGCCTCCCCCCGATCCAGCCCCGCCGCCGCCGCCGCGTCGGCCAGCACATCGGCGTCCGTCATCGTCCGGCCCTCGGTGAAATGGGCCGTGAACAGCGCCTCTTTCAGCGCCCGCTGTTCCGCCTCGCCCACCGTCCCCGCCCAGTGCAGCAGCCGGTGGGCGTCGAAGGTGTTCCAGATCCGGCTGTCCTCGCCCATGCGCATGTCGAACGCCTTCCCTTCAGAGAAGTTGGGCCACGACTCCGCCGCCCGCTGCGTGATCATCGCCCGGTTCTTCGCCGACTGCTCCGGCGTCGACCCGTACTTCCGGCCGATGTGCTCGACGATGTTCTCGCCCTCGGGCGCCATCTGCGGGTTCAGCTCGAACGGCTGAAAGCGGATCTCCGCCTCGATCCCCTCGGCCTTCAGCGTCTCCAGCGCCGCCGTCAGCCCGCCCAGGCCGACGACGCACCAGGGGCAGACGATGTCGGAGACGAAGTCGATGGACAGGGTGCGGGGCATGGGTCGGTCTCCGGTGGGGGCTGAGGTTCGGATATGGGCACGACCGGCCCCGGCGCCATTCCTCCCCCGCAGGGGGAGGAATGATGATCCGCCGCCCCCGCCCCGTCTTCCCCCGGTCGCAAACCCGCGTTAGCGTCACCGTATGAAACACGCCGCCCTCGCCCTCCCCGCCCTCGCCCTGCTCCTCGCCGCCTGCTCGCCCGAGGCGACGCCGCCGGCCGACGCCCCGGCCCCGGCCGAGGCCGCCGCCGCGGCCCCCGACGCCATGGGCGAGGCCCTGCTGGAAGCCGACGGCTTCATGCCGGCCAATCCCGGCGGCGGCGGCACCGGCCGCAAGCTGAGCTTCGGCGAGACCGAGACCGCGGTGATCGACGTCATCACCCGGCTGCGCGGCGACCAGGCCGCGCGGCGCGGCTCCAACGCCGAATGCCCGGCCGGACCGCTGACCTTCGCCGACTGGGGCGACGGCTTCCAGCTGGCCTTCTCCGACGGCCAGTTCGCCGGCTGGACCGCCGGCGAGGGCGCCCCGCGCGGCTTCGCCACGATCACCGGCGTCCACGTCGGCTCGACCCTCGCCGAACTTCGCGCCGCCCATCCGGACGTGACGGTGCGCGAGGATTCCCTCGGCCCCGAATTCTCCGCCGGCGACATCTCCGGGACCCTGTCCGGAACCGGCGACGACGCCACGGTGACGACGATGTGGGCCGGGGTGAACTGCGTCTTCCGCTAGGGCCTCAGGCAGGCCGCGCGGGTTCATCACAACGAACACGACGACGACACGACGGACACGACGGGAGCGAGTCGCTTGCCGCCCTCCGCGGGCCCTTGCCCGCAATCAGGCCCATGGCGTCTCCCTGACGGGAGCCGCGGGCCCGCCGGCCCCGTCGTGCCCGTCGTGAATTCGTTGTGCCCGTTGTGACGAACCTCGGCTCGAAAGACCCCATGACGCTGTGCTTACAATTCGCGAATCTATAGTCTAGTTATCAAAATTTTCCGCTGCATAATCAGCCACATAACCTTTTCTCGATCCAATCGACCTGCACCAGGAAGCGGCGGCCTCATACTGGCGGTCGAACGGCGATGAGAAAGGTTTCAACGATGGCCGACACCCTGATGACCGACGCCCGCCCCTTCGACGGCGGACATTTCAGCGCCCCCGACGCGGTGTGGCTGCGGGTGCGGGACGACTATCTGGGCGGCCTGTCGGCGCCCGACGCCTGTCGCCGTCACGGCGTCCGGCTCAGCGCCCTGCGCGCCCGGGCCGCGCGCGAGGGCTGGCGACGCATCGACCAGCCCTGGGCGCCGCCGCCCAACACCCTGGACGCGGAGGACGAGGGCCTGAAGCTGGAGGATCGGGTCGGCGGCGATCTCGACAAGATCGACCTGTGCGAACTGTCCTTCGTCGCCCACCGCCGCATGATGCGCGCCGTGCTGCGCGGCGATGCGACCGGGGCCCTGCGCTGGCGGCGGGTGATGCAGGCCATGGACGCGGAAGAGGCCGAGCAGGACCGCGCCCTGGCCCAGCACGAGGCCCTGCGCCACGAACGCGCCGGCTGGGCCGAACTGGCCGACGACCAGGCGGCCGACCGCCGCGCCGCCGCGCACGGTCCGGACGGTTCGGACGGTTTGGACGGTCTGGACGGTTCGGACGGTTCGGACGGTTCGGACGGTTCGGACGGTCTGGACGGTTTGGACGGTCTGGACGGTTCGGACGGTCTGGACGGTCTGGACGGTTCGGACGGTCTGGACGGCGTTTCCGGGGCCGGCCGCGGGCCGCTGCCCTGACCGCCCGGCCCCGGCCTGGCCCGCCCGGGGAACGGCCCGGCCGCTGCCCGGTTGTCCCCGGACAGACCGGAGACGCCGATGACCCATCCCGACCCCGCCCCGCCCGAACCGAAACGCACCCCCCGCTTCAACGGCCTGGTGGTCCTGCTGGTCCTGGGGCTGTTTCTCGTCGCCGGGGCCTATGTCTGGAGCCGCTGGAGCGCCGTCGACAGCCGGGCCGCGCCGCCGGCCGACGCCCCGGTCCAGCCGGCCGCGGTCCCGCCGCCCGACGCCGGCTCGCTCTCGCCCGAGGGGGCGGAACAGGCGCGCGGCGGCCCGCCGCCGACGCCCTGAGGCCCGCTCCCGGTCCTGTGACCGGCCCCGCGCTTGGCTTCGCGTCTCCCCGCCACTAGGTTCCGCCGCGACACGGCGAACGCCGCCCGCCTTTCAGGAGACGCCCGATGACCGATGCGACCCAGACCCCCGCCGCCCGGCTGGACCAGGAGAACCCGCTCGGCGTGGACGGTTTCGAATTCGTCGAGTTCACCGGCCCCGATCCCGCCGCCATGGAATCCCGTCTCGCGCTAATGGGCTTCACCCCCACCCATGTGAACCCGGCCAATGGCGTGGTGCGGATGAAGCAGGGCGACATCACCCTGCTGGTCCACCGCAGCCCGAAGGGTCAGGCCGCCGCCTTCGCCTCCGACCACGGCCCCTCGGCCAACGGCATGGCCTTCCGCGTCCGCGACGCCAGGATCGCCTTCGAGGAGGCCGTCTCGCGCGGCGCCAAACCGGCCGAGGCCCACGATGGCGGCGCCCTGGCCGACGGCTATCCCTATGTGCTGCAGGGCATCGGCGGCTCGCTGCTCTACATCGTCGACGCCTATGGCGAGGCCGGCTCCCTCTACGACGGATGGGACGAGATCGAGGGCTGGGAGGAGGCCGAGCGCAAGAACTCGGTCGGCCTGTTCTGCCTCGACCACCTGACCCACAACGTCCGTCGCGGCCAGATGCGCACCTGGTCGGGCTTCTACGGCGACGTCTTCGCCTTCGAGGAGCAGAAGTACTTCAACATCAAGGGCAAGGCGACCGGCCTGCTGTCCCAGGCGATGATCGCCCCCGACCGCGCCATCCGCATTCCGCTGAACGAAAGCCAGGACGACAACTCCCAGATCGAGGAGTTCCTGCGCCGCTACAACGGCGAGGGCATCCAGCACATCGCCCTGGCCACCGACAACATCTTCGAGACCGTCGAGGAGATGAAGCGGCGCGGCATCCCCTTCCAGGACACGATCGAGACCTATTTCGACCTGATCGACAAACGCCTGCCGGGCCATGGCGAGGACGTCGCCCGCATGCGGCTGAACCGCATCCTGATCGACGGGTCGGACGAGGACGGCCTGCTGCTGCAGATCTTCACCCAGGACACCTTCGGCCCGATCTTCTTCGAAATCATCCAGCGCAAGGGTAACCAGGCCTTCGGCGAGGGCAATTTCCAGGCCCTGTTCGACTCCATCGAGCTGGACCAGATCCGCCGCGGCGTCATCAAGGTGGATGCCTAAGCCGCCGTCGTGGCTGCCCTGGCTCGGTCCGCTGCTGGCGGCCGGGATCGGGGCGGCGGTGGGGGAGTACGGCCTCGGCGGCGGCTTCTGGACGGTGCTGATCGCCGCCCTGGTCGGCGGCTTCGCCCCGATCCTCGCCTACCGGCTGTGGAAATGGCGTCACCACCGCGGTCAGTGAAAGTCGCGTGATCCCGGCAGCACCCGCACGTCGCGCGGGTGCCGCCCCCGGGCCGGCTGGTGGGCCGATCCCGGGGCGGAATCGGGGGTCAGGTCGCCCAGCATGGGGGTCCAGTCCTCGAGGTGCTCGACCACCAGATGGGTGACCCCCTCGGCCGTCTGGACCCGGCCCCGGGCCAGCACCATCCGCGCCCCCATGGCGACCGGCCGGAACCGCTCGAAGACGCCCTCCCACAGCACCAGATTGGCCACCCCGGTCTCGTCCTCCAGCGTCATGAAACAGACCCCCTTGGCCGTCCCCGGCCGCTGCCTGACCAGCACCACCCCGCCCACCAGCGCCCGCCGCCCGTCCCCCACCCCCGCATAGGCGTCGGCCGTCACCGCCCCCGCCCGCGCCAGCCGCTCACGCAGGAAGGCCACGGGGTGCCCCTTCAGCGACAGCCGGATCGTCTGGTAGTCGCCGACCACCTCTTCCGACGGGGCGAGCTCCGGCAGGGCCTCCGGCGGCCGTCCGTCGGTCTCCTCCAGCCCCATGGCCTCGAACAGCGGGGCGCTCGACGCCCCCGGCGCGCCCCGCGCCGCCCACAGTCCCTGCCGGCGCGTCAGCTCCAGCGAGCCGCAGGCGTCCGCCTCGGCCAGCCGGTCCAGCGCCGGGGACGGCAATCTCGCCCGCAGGCGCAGATCCTCCAGATCGGCGAAGGGCCGTTCCGCGCGCACCGCCATGATCCGCTCCGCCCACGCCTCGCGGAACCCGTCGATCGCCCGCAGCCCCAGCCGCAGGGCGTGGCGGCGCCGGCGCGGCCGCTTCTCCAGCGTCGCGTCCCAGTCGCTGGCGTTGATGTCCGGGTGCCGCACCTCGACCCCGTGCTCCCGCGCATCGCGAACGATCTGCGCCGGGGCGTAGAAGCCCATCGGCTGGCTGTTCAGCAGGCAGGCGGCGAACACGTCGGGATACAGCCACTTCACCCAGGCCGAGACATAGACCAGATGGGCGAAGGAACAGGCGTGGCTCTCCGGAAAGCCGTATTCGCCGAATCCCTTGATCTGGTTGAAGCAGTTCCGGGCGAAGTCGGGGTCGTAGCCGCGCGCGATCATTCGCCCGACCATCAGGGTCTCGTAGTTTCCGATGGTGCCGTTGTGCCGGAAGGTCGCCATGGCCCGCCGCAGGCCGTTGGCCTCCTCGCCGCTGAACTCCGCCGCCACCATGGCGATCTTCATCGCCTGCTCCTGGAACAGGGGCACGCCCAGCGTCTTGCGCAGCACATTCGCCAGTTCGTCCGGGTCGGCGGCCGAACCGGGCATCGAGAAGCGGTAGCTGCCCGCGCCGTGCGTCTGCTCCCAGGCCCGCCGCTCCATCCGGCGTCGCAGATAGGGGTGGACCATCTTTCCCTGGATCGGACCGGGCCGGACGATGGCCACCTGGACAACCAGATCGTAGAATTCCACCGGCCGCAGACGCGGCAGCATCGACATCTGCGCCCGACTTTCGACCTGGAAGACGCCCAGGGAGTCCGCCTTGCACAGCATGTCATAGACGCCGGGACGCTCGGCCGGCACGGCGGCGGTGTCCGGCAGCGGTCGGCCATAGGTCGTTTCGATCATGCGGAAGGCGCGCTTCATCGCCGTCAGCATGCCCAGCGCCAGCACATCGACCTTCATCAGTTTGAGGAAGTCGATGTCGTCCTTGTCCCATTCGATGAAGGTGCGGTCCGCCATGGCTCCGTTGCCGATCGGCACGATTTCGACCAGGGGCGTCCGGCTCAGCACGAAGCCGCCGACGTGCTGGCTCAGATGGCGCGGGAATTTGATCAGCTCGGCGGTCAGCTCCAGCGCCAGCTGCATCCGGGCGTCGTCGCGACTCAGGCCGGTGCGGTCGACATGGTCGTCCTTCACACCCTCGCCCCACGAGCCCCAGACGGTGTCGGCCATGCGCGCGGTGACATCCTCGGTCAGGCCCAGCGCCTTGCCCACGTCCCGGATCGCCGAGCGCGGCCTGTAGTGGATGATGGTCGCCACGATCGCGGCGCGGTCGCGGCCGTAGCGTTCGTAGACGTGCTGCATGACCTGTTCGCGCCGCTCGTGTTCGAAGTCGACGTCGATGTCGGGGGGCTCGGAGCGGTTCGAGGAGATGAACCGCTCGATCAGAACTTCCTGCCGGGTCGGATCGACGTTGGTCACCCCCAGACAGAAGCAGATCACGGAATTGGCGGCGGACCCCCGGCCCTGACAGAGGATCGGATCGGGCCGGGACCGCGCCCATGCGACGATGTCGTGGACCGTCAGGAAGTAGGAGGCGTAATCCAGTTCCTGAACCAGGCGGAGCTCTTTCAGGATGATGGCCCTGATGGTCGGGGGAACGCCGCCGGGCCATCGCGAACGCGCCCCTTTCAGGGTCAGCCGGGCCAGCCATCCTTGCGGGGAATAGCCCGCCGGCACGGGTTCGTCCGGATATTGGTAACTGAGCTCCCGGAGCGAAAAGGTGCAGGCCCGGGCCACCTCCATGGTTCGCGCCAGGGCCGCCTCGTGGCCGCGGAACATACGGGCCATCTGGGCGGGCGGCTTGAGCGAGCGTTCGGCGTTGGCCTGGAGGCGGCGGCCGGCCCTGTCTATGGTCGTCCCCTCGCGGATGCAGGTCAGGACGTCCTGCAGCCGGCGGCGGTCGGGGTGGTGGTAGAGGACGGCGTTGGTCGCGATCAGCGGCGCGCCGGCGCGGCGGGCCATGGCCGCCAGCCGGTTGATCCGGCGCCGGTCGTCGCCGCGCCACAGGGGCGAGGCGGCAAGGTAGACCGTGTCGGGCCAGGCGCGGCTCCAGACCGTGAGCCGGGCCTCGAAGGCGGCGTCGGGGCTGGCCGGGGCCGGAACGAAGGCGATCATGCCGTCGGCGAGGGTCAGGGCCTGGGCGAAGGTCAGGCGGGTCTCGGCCTTGGCGATGCGCTCGCCGTCGGGGTCGGCGCCCGGTTGGGGCACGACCTCGCTCTTGCCCAGCGACAGCAGGCGGCAGAGGCGGCCGTAGGCGGCGCGGTCGCGCGGAAAGACGATCAGTTCGGTTCCGTCGGCGAAGCCGAGCCGGGCGCCGATGACCAGCCGGATGTCGGCCTGTTCGGCGCCCATCAGGGCCCGGACGATGCCGGCGAGGGTGTTGCGGTCGGCCACGCCGACGGCGGCCAGCCCCAGCGCCTTCGCCTGCAGCATCAGCTCGCCGGGATGGGAGGCGCCCTCGAGGAAGCTGAAATTGCTCATCGCCCCGAGCTCGGCGTAGGCGCCGTCCCAGCCGGTCACGCCAGCACCCCGTGCATCCACCAGCTGGGGGCCCGCTCCTGGTTCGCCCGGGCCGGATCGCCGGTGTAGTCGCGGCCGTAGAGGCCTTCGCGGAAGACCCAGTAGCGGCCGCCCCCGGCGTCCTCGAGGCAGTAGTAGTCGCGGGTCCGGGCCTTCGCCGATCGCCACCATTCCGGGGCCAGACGTTCGGGGCCTTCGGCACGGACCACCCGCCGGGGGGCGCGGCGCCAGGTGAAGCGGGCCGGGGCGCCGTCGGGGAGGTCGAACAGCGGGTCGTGGATCGGCTCGGGCGGGTCCAGCAGCAGGATGGGCCGGCGACCGTCCGCGCCCGGATCGGCGACGACGCGGCGGCCGAGGGCGGGACGCAGGCGGTCGGCCCGTTCGGGGATCCAGCTGTCCTGGGCCTCCGGCGTCAGCACCCGGTCCTCGCCCAGCCGCGCCGTCAGCCGGTCGATCAGGGCGGCGAGACTTTCGGACTGGCGGACCTCGGCCTCGCTCTCCAGCGCCGCCTGCAGGGCCGCCATGGGTTCGACCACGTCGGCGGTCAGCATCAGGGCGTCGAGGCCGAAGCCGAGTTCCAGCCGCCCCAGACCGGCCTCGCGGAACAGCCGCAGCCAGACGCCGACGTCCCGCCCCGGCCGGCCCATGCGGACCGACAGGGCGGTGGTCCCGCCGTCCGAGCGGAAGCCGGTCAGGGTCAGGGCCCGCGCCCCCTGACCGTCGCGCTCCAGCGGGGCGGCGAGGTCGGCGGCCAGTTCCGGCAGGCGCGCGGCGACCCCCTCCAGATCGCCGACCGGCTCCATCCATGTCTCCCACGCCCGGTAGCGGGGCGGGGGGCGCAGCGGGACGAGGGCCTCGCCGGCGTGGCCGAGGGCCTGATCCAGCCGCTGCACCAGATCGACGCCGCCGTCGTCGCGGAAGCGGCGGGCCAGTCCGGCCCGGGGCATGGGATAGAGATCGCCGATCCGCTTGAGGCCGAAGCGGCGGGCCTGGGCGAGGGTCCGGTCGTGGATGCGCAGGGCCTCGACCGGCAGGGGGGCGAGCCGGTCGCGGACATCGTCCTCCGTCGCGATCACGCCCTCCCCTTCCCCGCCGCCCCAACGGGCGAGGGCCCAGGCGGCGCCGGGGGTGGGGCCGAGGGCGACGCGGGCGGGAGCCCCGGCCCCGGCCAGCCGGTCGCGGATCTGGCCCAGCAGGGCCGCCTCGCCGCCGAACAGATGGGCGGCGCCGGTGACGTCGAGGAACAGGCCCTCCAGCCCCTCCTCCGAGGGATCGACGCTGACCGAGGGCGACCAGCGCTCGGCCCATTGCGCCAGGGCCGTGAGGGCCCGGGCGTCGGCGGCGGGGTCGGCCGGCTGGCCGATCAGATACGGGATCATGGCCCGGGCGTCGGCCTGGGTCTGGCCGCGCCGCAGGCCGGCCCGGCGGGCGGCCGGATTCAGGGCGTGGATCACCGCCGCGCCCCGACTGTTCTTGAGGATCAGGGCGAAGGGGTTGCGGGGATCGTCGACCGGCTCAGGCGGCGAGGCCGGACGGCGCGACCGTTCCAGCGATCGACGGCGGACCGAAATCGGCCAGTCGATCAGCCAGACGGAGACGATGCGTCTCATCATCCTGCTCCAGCATCCAGGCGCCCGGCCGTTCGCCGCGCCCGCGTGTCAGTTCGGCCAGAAGCCGGGCCGGCCCCGGGGCCCGGTCGTCCTCAAGGTCGGCCGCGCTGGCCCGGGTCGAGATGCGCCAGCGACGCCGGGCGGCGCTGAGCCCGTCCTGACCGCGCGACAGGATCAGGCCGGTGGCCTCGCCCTGCTTGGCCGCGAAATCGAGCCGGCGGGTCTGCGCCAGCGTCGCCCCCTCGACCGCGCCCAGCCCCATCGACACGGCGCCCGAGCGCAGCCCCTGCTCCATCGCCCACAGCGCCTCGGCCAGGGTCGCGGCCGGGGCGAGGATCAGGGGGACGCCGGCCAGGCCGGGGCCGTAAGGCCGGCCGTATTCGACGAACCACGCCCGGGGCGCGGTCATCAGCACCGGCCGGGCGTCGCCCGCGCGCCGCCGCGACAGGGCGAACGTCAGGGCCGCCGCCACGTCGCGCGGCAGGGGGGCGCAGGCCTCCTCAAGCGGGGCGGCGGTCTCGGGGAACGGGTCCTGTGACAGGGCGGGCGAAGGGGTCATGATCATTCGCAAAGCGGAATGTTCATTGTTTGTTCCAGTCGCCGCGGGGAGTCAAACAGGGAATCGTGTTCGCCGGTCGAAGGGTTTTACCCGGGTTTTATTCCAGAATACCGTCCGAACCGTCCAGACCGTACGAACCGTCCAGACCGTCCGAACCGTTCGCCTCTCGGTGGGGAACCCAGAGGGCGCGCCGGAGATCGCTCCCCTTCAGAAACGCCGCTGCAGCCGCCGCGCCTCGCACCGGATTGTCAAAGACCCCGCAGGGCCGGGAGGCCGTGCCCCGCTGACATGGGAGGCGGGCTCGAAAGGTCAAGGGCGGAATAGGAATAAATTCCCGGGTCCCTGGAGCTTTCCTCCCTCCGTCATCCTCGGGCTTGACCCGAGGATCAGACCCGTCCGGTGCGCGGTGGAGCGGCGCACGGGCAGGGTTTCAGGGCCGACCGGTAGGCACAGCCCGCCTCTCGCATCTGATCCTCGGGGTCAAGCCCGAGGATGACGGCGGTGGGAGTGGTGGTTGTTGGAGGTGATGAAAAGCGTGGTAGGGCGAACCCGCCCCCTACCGCCGCTTCAGCTCGTCGCGGATCTCGGCCAGCAGGGCCTCGGTGGCCGTCGGGGCGGCGGGGACCGGGTCGGGGGCGGCGGCCTGTTCGCGGCGCAGGCGGTTGATGGCCTTGACCAGCAGGAAGACGACGAAGGCGACGATCAGGAACTGGAGCAGGGTGTTGATGAAGGCGCCGTACTGGATGGCGACCTTTTCGACCGCCTCGGTGGCGGGATCCTCGGGCCTGAGCACCCACTGCAGCCGCGAGAAATCGACATTGCCGAGCAGCAGGCCGATCGGGGGCATGATCACCTGATCGACCAGGCTGGTGACGATCTTGCCGAAGGACGCGCCGATGATGACGCCGACAGCGAGGTCGACGACATTGCCGCGCGCGGCGAACTCCTTGAACTCGGTCAGCAATCCCATGGTCAGGCGTCGGTGGCGTTCAGCCGCTCGCGCAGCTCCTTGCCGCTCTTGAAGAAGGGCACGGCCTTGGCCGGGACCTCGACGGTCTCGCCGGTGCGGGGGTTGCGGCCGGCGCGGGCCGGACGGCCGCGGACCGAGAAGGCGCCGAAGCCTCGCAGTTCGACCCGGCCGCCGTCGCCCAGCGCCTCGACCATGCGGCCGAGGACGATATTGACCACCCGTTCGACCTCGGCGTGGGTCAGATGGGTGTTCTCGGCCGCCAGCTTTTCAATCAGCCCGGATTTGATCATGTCAGGCCCCCGCCCTCCAAAGCCCTTCCCAGGACCATACGGGTGCATCCGAAAGCCGAATGCAATCCCTACCTTAGCCTCCGACCGGCCGCGGCAAAAGGGCCGCGGGCCCGAAATGTCGGTTACTCGACCTTAACCATGCACGGAGCGGAAATCGAAAAGGGCGGCCGGATCGCTCCGGCCGCCCCGTTCTTTTTTAGGGCCTATCGCTCGCGACGCGGTCGCTCGCTGCTTGAGACCGGGTTGGCCTGACGCTGCGAGGCGGCCGCGCCGCTTGAGACCTACTCTTTCGTGCTGGCCTTCTCGCGAAGGGCGGCGCCGAGGATGTCGCCCAGGGAGGCGCCGGAGTCCGACGAACCGAACTGTTCGACGGCTTCCTTCTCGTCCTTCATTTCCAGCGCCTTGATCGAGACCGAGACGCGGCGCGAGGCCTTGTCCATGCCGGTGACCATGGCGTCGACGCGATCGCCGACGGCGAAACGCTCGGTGCGCTGTTCGTTGCGGTCGCGCGACAGGTCCGACTTGCGGATGAAGGCGGTCGCCGGGGCGTCGTCCTCACCGAACTTGACCTCGATGCCGCCCGTCTCGACCGCCGTCACGGTGACGGTGATCTGCTGGCCCTTCTTGAACGCATCCCCTTCCATCGGATCGCCGCCCAGCTGCTTGATGCCGAGCGAGACGCGTTCCTTCTCGACGTCGACGTCCAGCACCTTGGCCTTGACGGTCTCGCCCTTGCGGTAACGCTGGATGGCCTCCTCGCCGGAGACGTTCCAGTCGAGGTCCGACAGGTGGACCATGCCGTCGATGTCGTTCTCGAGGCCGATGAACAGGCCGAACTCGGTGGCGTTCTTGACCTCGCCCTCGACGGTCGAGCCGATCGGGTTGGCGGCGACGAAGGCGTCCCACGGATTGTCCTGGGCCTGCTTCAGGCCCAGCGAGATGCGGCGCTTGGAGGCGTCGACATCCAGCACGACGACGTCGACTTCCTGCGAGGTCGAGACGATCTTGCCGGGGTGGACGTTCTTCTTGGTCCAGGACATTTCCGAGACGTGGACCAGGCCTTCGACGCCGGCTTCCAGCTCGACGAAGGCGCCGTAGTCGGTGATGTTGGTGATGCGGCCCGACATCTTGGCGCCGACCGGGTATTTGGCTTCGACGCCGTCCCACGGATCGGCCTGCAGCTGCTTCATGCCGAGGCTGATGCGCTGGGTGTCCGGGTTGATCTTGACGATCTGGACCTTGACGGTGTCGCCGACGGCGAGGACCTGCGACGGGTGCGAGACGCGCTTCCACGACATGTCGGTGACGTGCAGCAGGCCGTCGATGCCGCCCAG
>JAXHTU010000083.1:0-13570 GCA_034189955.1 Pseudomonadota bacterium
CGAGGTCGTAGCAGCGCTGGATCTCGGTCTTGTCGTCGGTGGTGGTCAGGACCACGACCGGGGCGCGCTTGAGGCGGTCGTCGCCCTTGACCCGTTCGAGGATGTCGGTGCCCGACATGTCCGGCAGGTTGAGGTCGAGCAGGATCAGCATGGGCCCGTTGAGGCGGACCTCCTCGCTGAAGAGGTAGTCGAGGGCCGTTCCGCCGTCGGCGAAATGCGCGATCTCGTTGGAGATGTTGGCGCGACGGATGTTCTTTTCGATCAACCGGGCGTGGCCGTGGTCGTCCTCGACCATGACAATCTTGACGGCGCTGCTCATGCGGTCTCTCCGGCCTCTTCGAGGATCAGGCGTGTGGGGAATTTGAGCACGAAAGTCGATCCCTTTCCAAGCTCGGACTCGACGTGGATGTCGCCGCCGAGGCGGCGGACGCTGTTGCGCACGAAGGCGAGGCCCAGCCCCTCGCCGGGACGGTCCTGCCGGCCCGAGCGACGGAACAGCTCGAAGATGCGTTCATGGTCGCGGGGCGAGACGCCGCGACCATTGTCGGCGACGCGATAGACGACCCAGCCGCCGGGCTCGTCCCGTCCCGAGACGACGATCCGACCGGGACGGGCCGGGTCCAGGTATTTGACGGCGTTGTCGACCAGGTTGCCGAGAATCTGCTCCATCGACAGCCGGTCGCTCTCGATGCGGGGCAGCGGCTCGACGACGATTTCGGCGCCGGCCTCGCCGGTCTGGTGGCGGACGCTGTCGGCGATGCCCCGGGCCATGGCGGTCATGTCGAGCAACTCGGGCACGAGGTTGCGCCGACCCTCGCGCGACAGCTTGAGGATGGCGTTGATCAGCCGGTCCATCTTGCCCGTCGAGGCGCGGATGAAGCCGATCGCCTCGGGCACATCCTCGCGCACCGCCGTGACGGCCTCGGCGTCAAGCGATTCGGGCGTTCGGGCCTCGACCAGGGCGATCTGGCGCTCCAGCGCCCGGCCCGCCTGCTCCAGTTCGGAGGTGTAGCCCATGATATTGACCAGCGGGGCGCGCAGGTCGTGGCTGACGATATAGGCGAAGCGCTGGATCTCGTCATTGGCGCGGGTCAGCTGGGCGGTGCGCTCGCGAACCTGGCCCTCGAGGCCGGCGTTGAGGCGGTCGAGGCTGTCGCGGGCGGACTGGATCTCGCCGACGTAGCGGCGGACCAGCCACACCATGATGCCCGCCAGCACCAGCACCAGCAGGGCGGCGAGGGCGTTGGCCCACAGGGTCATGCGCGAGCCGCGCTCGGACTGCAGGGTGCGTGACGCCAGCCGCTCGTTCTCGATCTCGTCGATGGCGGCCATCCGGGCGCGGATCGAGTCCATCAGCGCCCGGCCCCCGCCCGAGCGCACCTGATCGAGCGCTGCCGCGGTGCGACCGGTGCGCGAGAGGGCGAGCGCGCGGTCCATCTCGGCCATCTTTTCCCGCGCCGCCTCCTGCATCGGCGAAACCTCGGGCCGCAGGACCGGATCGCCCCCGGTCAGCCGATCCAGTTCCGCCATCTGCTCGGGGACGGAGATTTCGGCGCGGTTGTAGGGGTCGAGAAATTCGGTCCGGCCGGTCAGGAGAAAGCCGCGCTGGCCGGTCTCGGCGTCGAGCAGCGACAGCAGCAGGGTGCGGGCGGCGCGGCGGACCTGCTGCGAGCGCTCGACCTGTTCGTTGAACTCGGCCGTGCGCTGGATCATGACGAAGGTCGCCACGTTGACGGCCAGCAGCAGCAGGATGGCGCCGGCCAGCAGGGCCACGATCGATCGCCCGATGCTGGGTGTCCGCGCGAACCGGAGCAGGGCGGGCAGGGACGGGCGAACAGCCGAAAACATCGGACGCGAGCATTAGCGGCGCGTTCGGGCCTGTCCAGTCGCGCATGAAGGGAAACTGTCCCGCTGTCACGAATTCAGGGTAAAGATTGTCCTTACAGGGGAGGTGGCGGCATGGTTTGGTGGTGGTGGATCGCGCCGGCGCTGGTCGGACTGATCGGTCTGGTCCTGTTGCTCAAGGGGCTGGGGGCGCTGTTCCGGGGACGGCTCGGCGGCCTGGCGGGCGGGGTCGGCGGGGCCGGCTTCATCGCCGCCGCCCTGATCGCCGCCCTTCTGGGTCTCGACGTGCAGACGTATTCGCGGCTGACCTTCGAGCGGCCGGTGGCGACGATCACCACCCGCCAGCTGGGGCCGCAGTATTTCGAGGCCACGGTGATCCAGCCCGGGCGCGGCGAGAACGCCCCCTCGGTCAGCAATCTGTATCCGCTGCACGGCGACGAATGGCGGATCGAGGCCCAGGTGCTGAAGTGGAAGCCCTGGGCCAATGTGCTGGGGCTGGACACGCAATATCGGCTGGACCGGCTGTCGGGCCGCTATCAGGCGATCGAACAGGAGATCAACGCGGCCCGCAGCGTGCATCCGCTGGCCGGCGGCGACGTCGGACCGAACGGCCTGCCGTGGAGGGTCAGCGCCTGGGAGACGGCGCGCAAATACCGTTCGTACGTCGACGCGGTCGACACCCTGTATGGCGGCGGCGCCTATATGCCGATGGCCGACGGGGCGAAATACGAGGTCTGGATCACCCAGTCGGGCCTGATCGCCCGGCCGGCCAACGACGCGGCGCGGGCCGCCTCGGCGGGCGGCTGGACGGAGGTCGAATAGCCCCCTCCCCCCACATCACACCGTGCCGATGGTCCGCAGGCGGGCCTTGGGGTGGATCTCGTTCTGGCTCATCACCACGGTCTGGCCGCGGAAGCGTTCGATGATCGAGCGGACGTAGGGGCGGACCTGGGGGCCGGTCAGCAGGACCGCGGTCTCGCCGGCCATGGCGGCGCGCTCGAACACGTCGCGGACGGCGCGGATGAAGTCCTGCAGCCGCGACGGGGCCATGGCCAGCTGCTTGTCCTCGCCCGCGCCGACCAGGGCGTCGGCGAAAGCCTGTTCCCAGTCGGGCGACAGGGTGACGATCGGCAGGGCGCCGTCGTCGCCCTTGTGCTGCCAGCACAGCTGGCGGGCCAGACGACCGCGGACATGCTCGACCAGGGTGGTGACCGAGCTGGTGTGCGGCGCCGCCTCGGCCAGGCCCTCGAGGATGGCGCCCAGATCGCGGATCGACACCTTCTCGCGCAACAGCGCCTGAAGCACGCGCTGCAGGGTGGTGACGGTGACGACCGAGGGGATCAGTTCGTCCACCAGCTTCTTCTCTTCGGTTCCCAGCTCCCTCAGCAGCTTCTGCACCTCGGCGTAGGACAGCAGCTCCGACATGTTCTCCTTGAGAATCTCGGTCAGATGGGTGGTCAGCACCGTCGACGGGTCGACGATGGTGTAGCCGCGGAAGGTGGCTTCCTCGCGCAGGCTTTCGTCGATCCAGGTGGCCGGCAGGCCGAAGGCGGGTTCGCGCGTGTGTTCGCCGGGCAGTTCGACCTGGCGGCCGGCCGGATCCATGGCCATCAGCGAACCGAGCCGGACCTCGCCCGAGCCGGCCTCCATCTCCTTGATGCGGATGGCGTAGCCCTGGGTGCCGAGGCGCATATTGTCGAGGATGCGCACCGACGGCATGACGAAGCCGTACTCCTGGGCCAGCGAACGGCGCAGGGCGCGGACCTGGTCGGTCAGGCGGCGGCCCTCGAGGTCGTTGATCAGCGACAGCAGGGAATAGCCCAGCTCGATCTTGACCTCGTCGATGGTCAGGGCGGTGCCGATCGGCTCCTCGACATCCTCCTTGGGGCTGGAGGCGGCGGCGCTCAGTTCGGCCTCGGTCGGCTTGGGCCTGAGCCGCTGGCGACCCAGCCGCCAGGCCATGAAGCCGGTCCCGAGGGCGAGAGCGGCGAAGGGCAGCAGCGGCATGCCGGGGATCAGGCCGATCAGGCCGGCGGCGCCGGAGACGACGCCGAGACTGACGGGATTGGTGGCCAGCTGGGCGACCAGGGCCTTGTCGGCCGTGCCCTCGACGCCCGCCTTGGAGACGAGGAAGCCGGCGGCGATGGAGATGATGATGGCCGGAACCTGGGTCACCAGACCGTCGCCGATGGTCAGGGAGATGTAGGAGTTGGCGGCGTCGCCGATCGGCATCTGATGCTGGATGACGCCGATCAGAATGCCGCCGATGACATTGATGAAGACGATGATCAGGCCGGCCACGGCGTCGCCGCGGACGAATTTCGAGGCGCCGTCCATGGCCCCGAAGAAGGTCGATTCCTGCTCCAGCTCCTTGCGGCGCAGCTTGGCCTGGTCCTCGGTGATCAGGCCCGACGACAGGTCGGCGTCGATGGCCATCTGCTTGCCCGGCATGGAGTCGAGGGTGAAGCGGGCGGACACTTCCGCGATGCGGGTCGAGCCCTTGGTGATGACGACGAAATTCACCACCAGGATGATGGCGAAGATGATGATGCCGATGATGAAGCTGCCGCCCATCATCAGGGCGCCGAAGGCCTCGATCACCTGGCCGGCCCCGCCCGAGCCCTCATGGCCGTGGCTGAGCACCAGACGGGTGGAGGCCAGGTTGAGGCCCAGCCGGAACAGGGTCGAGACCAGCAGGACGGTCGGGAAGATGGCGAAGTCCAGCGGCTTCTTCATCATCACCGCGGTCATCAGGATCAGCACGCTGGAGACCAGGGACAGCGCCAGCAGCATGTCCATCAGGAAGGCGGGAATCGGCAGGATCAGCAGCAGGATGACGCCGATGACGCCGACGGCCATGCCGACCTCGCCGCGCGCGACCCAGCTCATCATGTCGCGACCGGTCGGCCGGGCCATGCCGTCCTTCATGATGGTCGAGGCCGGGATGTCGGTCATGCGCGACCGAGCGCGGCGAGCGCCAGACGGGCGGCGGCGGCGATGACGGCCTCGTTGGCGGCGCCCGACGAGGCTCGCGTCGCGTGGTAATAGGCCGCGACGATCACCGGTGCGCCGCTCGGCGGATACAGCACCCCGATGTCGTTGGTCGGGCCATAGCCGCCGGTGCCGGTCTTGTGCGCCACGGTCCAGCCGACGGGAACGCCGGCCTTGAGCCGGCCGGCTCCGGTGGGCGAGTCGACCATCCAGCGCAGCAGCGTCGCCTTCGACTCCGGCGACAGCGGCGTGGCGGGATCGACCAGCAGGCGGTGCAGATTGGCCGCCGAATGCAGGGGCGTGATCGTGTCCTTGTCGCCGTCGAGCCGGTTCATCTCGGGCTCGAACCGGTCGACGGTCGTGCTTCGATCGCCGAGCGAGCGGTAGAAGGCGCGCATCGGCTCCAGCCCGCCCATGGCCTTGAGCAGCAGGTTGGCGGCGGGATTGTCGCTGACCTCGACCGCCCCCTTCATCAGGGCCTCGACGCTGAGCGAGCCGCCGACAGCGGGTTCGGTCACCGGGGCGTGGGAGATCATGTCGGCGGCGGTAATCGGGATCTGACGATCCAGCCTCTCCTCGCCCGCCTGGGCCCGCAAGAAGGTGGCGGCGGCGAGAAACATCTTGAAGGTCGAGCAATAGACGAAACGTTCGTCGGCCCGCCAAACCAGGCGGCGGTCGGAGCCGGTGTCATGGGCGACGAAGCCCAGACGGCCGCCGTCAGCGCGCTCCAGCGCCGACAGGTCGAAGGCTTCCGGAGCGGCCGGAGAGGTCTCGGGCGCGGCGGGTTCGGCGCGGACACAGCTGGCGACGCCCAGGGCGCCGAGACCGGTCAGGACGCTTCTGCGGTCCGTCGAAAGGGTCATGGTCAGGCGGCCGCGTAGCCGGACGAGGCGACGCCCGACTGGGGCGCGATGATCTGGGTCCCCTCGTCGGCGTATTCGTTCAGCTTGTTGCGCAGGGTGCGGATCGAGATGCCGAGGATGTTGGCCGCATGGGTGCGGTTGCCGAGGCAGTGCGACAGGGTGTCGAGGATCAGGGTCTTCTCCATCTGCGCCACCGTCTGGCCGACGTGGGCGCGGGTGACGGCGTCGGCGACGTCGGCGGCGCGGCCGGCCACGCCGGCGTCCGGCGCGGCCCCGTGGCTGCCGGCGCCGAGCGGCTGGCCGTCGGGCAGGCGGATGGCGTCGACGTCGATCTCGGGCCCGACCGCCAGCAGCACGGCGCGGTGCATGGCGTTCTCCAGCTCGCGGACGTTGCCGTTCCAGCGATGCGAGACCAGGGCCCGGCGGGCGTCGATCGAGATGGGCTTGACCGGCACGCCGTTGGCGGCGGCGTATTTCCTGACGAAATGGTCGGCCAGCACCGAGATGTCGCCCGGCCGCTCGCGCAGGGCCGGCAGGCGCAGATTGACGACGTTGAGGCGGTACAGCAGGTCTTCGCGGAACGTCCCCTCGGCGACCGATTTGGCCAGGTCGCGGTTCGAGGTGGCGATGATGCGGATGTTGACCGGCACCGGTTTGGTCCCGCCGACGCGATCGATGACCCGCTCCTGGATGGCGCGCAGCAGCTTGGCCTGCAGGCGCACGTCCATCTCGGAGATTTCGTCCAGCAGCAGGGTGCCGCCGTCGGCCTCCTCGAACTTGCCGATACGGCGGGCCATGGCCCCGGTGAAGGCGCCCTTCTCGTGACCGAACAGCTCGGATTCCAGCAGGTTGTCGGGGATGGCGGCGCAGTTGACGCTGATGAACGGGCGGTCGGCGCGCTTCGATCCGGCGTGCAGGTAGCGGGCCATCACCTCCTTGCCGACGCCGCTTTCGCCGGTGATCAGGATCGAAGCCTCGGAGCGGGCGACCTGGTCGGCCAGCTGGATCACCGACTTCATCGACGGGTCGGCCGAGATCAGCGGGCGCTCGTCGTCGGCGACGGCCGACAGGACGGCGGCGATCAGATCGGCCTCGGGCGGCAGGGGGATGAACTCCTTGGCCCCCGCGCGGATGGCGTTGGCCGCGTCGGTCGCGTCGGCGTCGACGCCGCAGGCCACCACCGGCACATGGATGCGCTCGGCCTCGTTGGCGGCGATCAGGGCGGCGATGTCGACGCGGTAGTCGACCATCAGCAGGTCGGCCCCCTGCCCTCGCCGCAGCTGTTCCGTCGCCTGATCGCCGCGCTCGACGTGGCTGACCTTGGCGCCGTGCGCCATGGCCATCTTCACCGCCGTCGCCAGCTGTCCGCTGAGCCTGCCAACCACCAGAAGCCGCATGGGTCTTCTCCTCTAATCTCTACGCACGGCCGCCGATCAGGCGCCGCTGTCTTCCGTCTTGATGATTTCCGTCATGGTCACGCCCAGCCGGTCCTCGACGACGACGACCTCGCCGCGGGCGACCAGCCGGTTGTTGACGAAGATGTCGATCGCCTCGCCGACCTTGCGGTCCAGCTCAAGCACCGAGCCGCGGTTCAGCTTCAGCAGCTGGGCCACGGACATGTGGGCCTTGCCCAGCACCGCCGAGATGTTGACGGGCACGTCGAAGACCGGCGCGAGGTCGCTGGCGGTCTTGTCGGTCGCGTCGTCGTGGACGGTGATCGCGGTGGAGTCGGCGAACTCCTCCAGGGCCATGGTGTCGGACGCCATTACGGCCTCCCTTCCATTGAGTTGTCGGGGGTGAGGATTTCGGCGTGTCCGGCCTCGGCGGCGAGGGCGGAGTTCAGCGCCTCGCCGATGCGGACGAAGGCGGCCTCGGCGTCGAAGGCGGCGCGACCGTCGGCCCATTCCAGCTGGAAGGAGGCCGGGGCGAGGCCGGGCTCGACGCGGAAGGCGACCACGCCGGAGAAGCCGGAATCGTCGCACAGCCGGGTGATGCGGGCGCGATTGGCGTCGTCGAGGTCCCCGGTGCGGATGACCAGGCGCGGCGAGGCGTCGATCTCCTGGCCCAGCGCCTCCAGCGCCGCCTGCAGCGGGCCGGCCGGGAAACGGTCCAGCGCCGCCGAGGCGACCACGCGGGCCGCGGCCAGGGCCAGCTCGGCGGATTGCTCGCGATGGGCCTGGGCCACCTGGGTCAGGGTCGGCACGGCGGCCGACAGGGCCTGGCCGATGGTCGACAGGGCCATGGCCTGCAGGCTTTCGACCTCGGCGAGGGCGGCGGTGCGCGCCTCGAGCCGCGCCTCCGCGACGAGGGCCTCGACCTCGGCCAGGGTATAGGCGCGTTTGGTCGGGCGGAAGGCGGAGGCGTGCACCACGCCGCCGGCGCTGTCGAACTCGGTGTCGAAGGAGAAGGGGGTGCTGAACGGTCGAGCGGTCATGTCAGTAGATCAACTCGTCGTCGGCGCCCTGGCCGACCAGCATGATCTCGCCCTTGGCGGCGAGGTCCTTGGCGACCTGGACCATGGCCATCTGGGCCAGGTCGACGTCCTTGAGGCGGACGGGACCCATGGTCTCCATGTCCTCGCGCATGATCTTGGAGGCGCGTTCGGACATGTTGGAGAAGAACATCTCGCGCAGGGCCTCGGAGGCGCCCTTGAGGGCCAGGCCGAGGGAATCCTTCTCGACCGCGCGCAGCAGGGTCTGGATGCCGCCGGGGTCCAGCTTGGACAGGTCCTCGAACACGAACATCAGGGCGCGGATGCGCTCGGCCGCCTCGCGGTTGCGTTCCTCGAGGGCGCCGATGAAGCGGGCCTCGGTCTGGCGGTCGAAGCTGTTGAAGATGTCGGCCATCATCTCGTGGCTGTCGCGCTTGGAGGTGCGGGCCAGGTTGGACATGAATTCGGTGCGCAGCGTCTGCTCGATCTTGTCGAGGATTTCGCGCTGCACCGGCTCCATGCGCAGCATGCGCTGGACGCATTCGAGGGCGAAGTCCTCGGGCAGGCTGGTCAGGACGCGGGCGGCGTGGTCGGCCTTGATCTTGGACAGGACCACGGCGACGGTCTGCGGATATTCGTTCTTCAGATAGTTGGCGAGGACCGCCTCGTTCACATTGCCGAGCTTGTCCCACATGGTGCGGCCGGCGGGGCCGCGGATCTCTTCCATCAGGGCGTCGACGCGGTCGGCGGGCATGAAGGCGTTGAGCAGGCGCTGGGTCTGTTCGTAGCTGCCCATGACCGCGCCCGAGCCGCTCATGCCCGAGACGAACTCGACCATCAGTTCCTCGACCACCTGGGCGCTGACCGTGCCCAGCGACGCCATGGCTTGGGAGATCTCCTTGATCTCGTCCTCGTCGAGGCTCTGCCACAGGCGGGTGTGATCCTCGCCCAGCGACAGCAGGATGACCGCGGCCTTCTCCGGACCGGTCAGTTTCCTGGCGTCGTCGACGGCGGGTTTCTTGCTGACCATCCGGGCGGCCATCAGCCTTCGTGGACCCAGTTGCGCAGGATGGCGGTCGACTCGTCAGGGTGTTTCTCGACGAAGTCGGCGACCTTCTTGACCGAGGACGCCTTCACCTGACCCTCGATGCGGGCGATGTCGAGCCGCTGCTCCATCTCGGACGGGCCGGCGGGACCGGTCAGCTGGGCCATTTGCGAGGCGCCGGCCATCAGGCTGGTCTGCAGCGGCGTCACCGGGACGCCGCCGGCGCCGGCCAGCTGGGGCTGGGCCCCGGCGCCGGCGGCGGTCTTCAGCAGCGGCCGCAGGACGAAGAAGATCAGCAGCAGGCCGGTGACCAGCAGCACCAGCAGCTCGACGCCGCGCATCAGGTCGTTCTTGGTGAAGTTGAACAGCGAACTACCGGCCTCGACGCCGCCGGCCGTGGGCACGTCCCGGGCGAAGCGGACGTTGAGAACCTCGATCCTGTCGCCGCGCTCTTCGTCGATGCCGACGGCGGCGGCGACCAGCGATTTGATCTGGGCGATCTCGTCGGCGGTGCGCGGCGCGTAGGTCGGCTCTCCGCCGCCGGCGGCGGGGGTCCAGCGGCCGTCGACGGCGACCGACACCGCCAGCTTCTTGACCTCGCCGGCCTCCTTGACCGTGGTCGTGGTGGTGTTCGAGATCTCGTAGTTGGTGGTCTCGGTCGTCTGGGTGTCGGTCGATCCGGCCTGGGCGGCGCCGGGGGCCTCGCCGCCGGGGATGTTGTTCAGGGCGGTGGCGCCGCCGTCGTTGACGGCGGTGGTGTCGGCGCTTTCCGAGCCGTTCATCGAGGTCGAGCGCACGACCTGGCCGTCGGGGTCGAAGCGCTGTTCCTGGGTGGTGGAGCGACTGTGATCGATGTCGGCCGTGACCTGGACCCGGGCGGCGCCGACGCCGACGACGCCCTCGACGATGTCCTTGATGCGCGCCTGCAGCTGGGCCTCGGTCGAGGACTTGGCCTCCTCCGCCGAGGCGGCGCTGAAGCCGGCGTCGTCCGAACCGGCGGCGAGGGTGCGGTTGGCGGTGTCGGTCAGGGTGACCTTTTCGGGCTTCAGATTAGGCACGGACGAGGCGACCACGTTGCGGATGGCCTGGACCTGGGCGCCGGTCAGGGTTCCGCCGCTGACGCCGACCACCACCGCCGCCGTCGGATCGGCCGCGGCGGTCTGGAACAGCTGGCGCGACGGCATGGCGATCATCACCCGGGCCGAGGTGATGCCGCGCATGCTCATGATGGTGCGGGCCAGCTCGCCCTCGAGGGCGCGCTTTTCGTTGAGGTTCTGCTGGAACTCGGTCTGGCCCAGCACCGACTGGTTGTCGAAGATCTCGTAGCCGACCGAGCCGGAGGTCACCAGGCCCTTGCCGGCGACCAGCAGGCGGGCCTCGCCGACCTCGTCGCGGCTGACGAAGATCGTCGAGCCGTCGCCCTTGGACGAATATTTGATCCCGGCGCTGTCCAGCGCCGTGGTGATCTCGGAGGCCTCGCGCAGGTCGAGATTGGAATACAGCAGGGCGTCGGGGGCCTGGCCGATGCGCAGCATGACGGCGACCAGCACCGCCGCGACGCCGGCGGCGACGCCCAGCACCACGGTCAGCCGACCGATCCCGAATCTCTGCAACGCCGCCGTGAAGCCGCCCACGCGTCCCGCCCCGAATACTCGCGGGAGACCGAACACGCCCGCCAGGCAGAAAATGCCGGGCGCGTGGTAAACGGGGCGTTAAGAGTCGGAGAACTTAAAGCGCCCCCATCGCCATGAAGGCGCGGCCGGCGGCGAAGTCGCCGGCTTCGAAGCGCGCCACGGCCACGCTGCCGTCGCGAAAATGGAATTCGACGAGGAAGGTCTCGCGCGGGTCGAGGCGGGCCAGACGGTCGGCGGCCGAGGCCGGAAAGCGCCAGGCCTCGCCGGCGCGGCTGCCCTCGGCCAG
This sequence comes from Pseudomonadota bacterium, assembly GCA_034189955.1. Taxonomy (GTDB): domain Bacteria; phylum Pseudomonadota; class Alphaproteobacteria; order Caulobacterales; family Caulobacteraceae; genus Brevundimonas. The sequence continues at coordinate 11,096 of JAXHTU010000083.1, forward strand.
CAGGGCGTGGTCGGCGGCCGAGACGCCGGCGGCCCAGACGCTGGCGCGGGTCGAGGCGGGCGGCAGGCCGTCGCCGGACACCCAGGCGCGCGGGGCCCTGGCGATGTCGCGAAAGACCAGACGGGCGGCGTTCGGACGCGAACGACCGACGAAGGAGACCACCGCGGTCAGGGTCGGCTCGCCGGCCTCGCCGTCATAGCCGAAGGCGACCGGCGAGGCGCCGACGCGGGACGCCTGCATCAGCCGCCAGCCGGGCTCGGACCATTGGGTGCGGTCGGCCACCCACGGCTGACGCTCGCCTACGAAGGTCATGCGCGGGGTGCGGACCCAGCCGGAGAAGGCCCCGTCGACACGATCGCGGACGACCGCCAGCTGCGGGTCGCGGCACGACACCGCGGCGGCGCGGGCGCGGGCGCGGGCGGCGATGGCGTTGAGGTCCGCCTCGGCCGCGCCGGAGCGCAGGGCGGCCCCCCGGGCCTGGGCGGTGGCGGCGGTCAGGGCGGCGTCGACGGCCTCGTCGAACAGGCCGCACCGCGCGTCGGCGGCGACGACGAAGGCGCGTTCATAATAGGTGTTGTCGGCCCCGGCCCACGCCGGCGCCGGCCCGACCACCAGGGCGGCGGCGAGCAGGATGGCTTTGGCGGCGGCGGCGTTCTGCCCTATCGTCATGCGCCGCACCCTACGCCGCACGCGTTCCGGTCGGGTTTCCGAGCAGGGTTAGCGAATTGCTTCTTTCCACCGACCTGTGGGTCTCCGCCCTGATCCGCCGCGCCGAGCTGTCCGGCGCCTTCGCCACCGTGGCCCGCAAGGGCGACGCGCGGGCCGGCACGGTCATCGTCAAGGCGTTCGACACCTCAACGCGACGGGCCCGACTGTATAGCGAGGCCTTCGGCCCGGATGGCGAGCGGCTGTGGATGCAGCCGGTCGAAAGCGAGCTGGAGAGCGAACTCGACGCCTATATCCAGCGGCAGGCCGGCTACGATCCCGACCTCTGGGTGGTCGAGATCGAGGACCGCGAGGGGCGGCATTTCATCACCGAGAAGGTGGCGGGGGAGGCAGCAGGCGACAGGCAGCAGGCAGCAGGACGCGAGCCTTAGCCCCCGCCGGACGGCGTGTTTCCCGGCTCAGACCCCAGAACCAACGCCAACCTGCTGCCTGCTGCCTGCTGCCCGCTGCCTTCCCTAACCACTCCTTCCGCCCCTCGCCCCCGGTGCGAAATCCTTAACGACGTTCGGGAACGGAACCGCAAGCCGGGGGGCCTAGGGTCACGTCAACGGGTCGAAATGAGCCCGATGTGATGGTGGGTGAGCCGAATGCTCTTTCTTCTGAACGACGTCGTGTTCGATCTGGACGAGGCCTGCCCGGTCACGCCCGGCGACGCGCGCCGGTTCGAGAAGCTGGGCTTCGACTATGTGCTGACGCTGGGGTGCGAACTCTTCGCCGAAAATCCGATGCTGCACCACGCGGATCCCGTGCGGGCACGCCGTCTGGCCTGGCTGATCCACGACCGCTCGCCGGACATCAACGCCGCCCTGTTCGCCGCCCCGGCGGCGGACTGCGATCCCGACCTCGTCGAACCGCAGTTCTGCGCCCTGCCCGATCCGGTCATGCGCCAGCTGAAGGCCCGCGCGGAGAAGGGCAAGCTGGATGCCGTGGCCGCCGACAAGGCCGTCTGGATGCGGCTGGCGGCGTAAAGCCACCCCGTCGTCGGGCCTTGCGCGTCGCTAGACCAGGACGTTGAAGACGACGTGCACCAGAACGGCCCCAAGAATGATGACGCCGAAGCCGGCCAGCAGGCAGACGGCGGGATGCGGGCCGTCGCGCGACGGGGTCTGATCGACGGGGTGGTTGAGGGCCATGTCCGTTCCTTCGTTTCCAAAGGCGGCGCCCGATTGCGTGACCGGGTCGTCTCGCCTGATGGGACGATGACTCCAAAAACTTTGCCTGCCTAGGGGTTATTCGGACGCGGGTGACTTTCCGTCGCGGCCGCGGTACCTCCCGCCGCCCAAGGAAGACCCATGTCGAAACTCACGCTCGAAGAGGAGGCCCTGCGCCGCAGGACCTTCGCCATCATCGCCCACCCGGATGCCGGCAAGACCACGCTGACCGAGCATATCCTGCTGGCCGGCGGGGCCATCCGCGCGGCCGGCGCCGTGCGCGCGCGCGGCGAGAACCGGCGCACCCAGTCCGACTGGATGAAGATCGAGAAGGAGCGCGGCATCTCGGTCTCGGCCTCGGTCATGACGTTCGAGCACGACGGCAAGATGTTCAACCTGCTCGATACCCCCGGGCACGAGGACTTCTCCGAAGACACCTACCGCACCCTGACCGCCGCCGACTGCGCCATCATGGTGCTGGACGCCGCCAAGGGCATCGAGCCGCAGACGCTGAAGCTGTTCGAGGTCTGCCGCCTGCGCGACATTCCGATCATCACCTTCATCAACAAGCTGGACCGCGAGGCCCAGGACCCGATGG
>JAXHTU010000084.1:0-13540 GCA_034189955.1 Pseudomonadota bacterium
GGCGGCCTTGGCCTCTTCCTTGGCGCGCTCGGCGGCTTCGGCGGCTTCCACCTTGGCGGCGGCTTCGGCCTCGGCGCGGTCGGCTTCGCGCTGGGCGCGTTCGGCGGCGCGTTCCTGGGCCTTCTTGCCCGGCAGAGCCTTCTTCGGATTGTTCGACTGGGTCCACTTGACCTTGTCGGCCAGGGCTTCGTCCTGGCTCAGGAAGCGGGCCACGCGGTCGGTCGGCTGGGCGCCCTTGGACAGCCATTCCGTGATCCGGTCGGTCTTCAGCGTCACGCGCTTCTGCTCGCCGTCGCGCGGCAGCATCGGATTGTAGGTGCCGACGCGCTCGATGAATTTGCCGTCGCGCGGCGAATGGGAATCGGCGACGACGATATAGTAGTACGGGCGCTTCTTGGTGCCGCCGCGGGCCAGACGAATCTTCAGCATTTTCAGTCTCTTTCTTCAGGTCGGATGTTGTCTTGGGAGGGAAGAACTATTTCTTGGGAAGGCCGGGCAGGCCCGGAAGCCCCCCCGGCGGTTGTCCGCCGCCCAGCCCGGCGAGCCGGTCCTGGATGGCTTTCATGTCGTCGGCCGAGGGTTCCGGCATGCGGCCGCCCCCCAGCGCCTTGAGCCGGGCCATGTCGGCCCCGCCGCCGCCGCCCATGCCGGGCATGCCCATCATGGCGGCCATCTGCTTCAGCCCCTTGCCGCCGCCCTTGGACATGGACTTGACCATGTCGGCCATCTGGCGGTGCTGTTTCAGCAGGCGGTTGATCTCCTGCACCTCGACGCCGGCGCCCCTGGCGATGCGCTTCTTGCGGCTGGCGTTGAGCAGGTCGGGCTTCTTGCGCTCGACCTTGGTCATCGAGCCGATGATGGCTTCCTGGCGGGCGATCATGCGATCGTCGACGCCGCTTTCGGCCATCTGGTTCTTCATCCTGGCGACCCCGGGCAGCATGCCCATGATGCCCTGAAGCCCGCCCATCCGCTTCATCTGCTGCAGCTGGGCGGCGAGGTCGTTGAGGTCGAACTGGCCCTTGGCCAGCTTGCGGGCCATGGCCTCGGCCTTGGAGTGGTCCAGCTCCTGCGACGCCTTTTCGACCAGGGCGACGATGTCCCCCTGGCCGAGGATGCGGCCGGCGACGCGGCGGGCGTCGAACACCTCCAGCGCGTCGACCTTCTCGCCCGCGCCGATGTATTTGATCGGCAGGCCGGTGACGGCGCGCATCGACAGCATGGCCCCGCCGCGCCCGTCGCCGTCGGCGCGGGTCAGGACCAGGCCGGTCAGCGGCAGGCGCTCGTGGAAGGCTTTCGCGGTGCGGACCGCGTCCTGGCCGGTCAGGCTGTCGGCGACCAGCAGGGTCTCGACGGGTTTGGCGACCGAGGCGACCTCGGCCACCTCGGCCATCAGCGCCTCGTCGAGGGTGATGCGGCCGGCGGTGTCGAGGATCAGGACGTCATAGCCCTGCAGTTTGGCCGACTGCAGCGCCCGCCGGGTGATCTGGATCGGCGACTCGCCGGCCACGATCGGCAGGACAGCCACCTCGATCTGTTTGCCGAGGGTCTGCAGCTGCTCCATGGCCGCCGGACGACGCGTGTCCAGCGAGGCCATCATGACCTTCTTGCGGTCGAACTTCGTCAGCCGCAACGCCAGCTTGGCCGAGGTGGTGGTCTTGCCCGAGCCCTGCAGGCCGGCCATCAGGATGACGGCGGGCGGCGTGGCGTTCAGATTGATCGGGGTCGGCTCCTCGCCGCCCAGCATCTCGACCAGACCGTCGTAGACGATCTTGACCACCTGGTCGGCCGGCTTGACCGAGCGGATCACCTCCTCGCCAGTCGCGCGCTCGGTGGCGCAGGCGATGAAGTCCTTGACGACGGGCAGGGCGACGTCGGCCTCCAGCAGGGCCACGCGCACTTCGCGCATCGCCTCGGAGACGTCCTTTTCGGACAGGGCGCCGCGGCCGGTGATCCGGTCGAAGACGCCTGTCAGCCGCTCGTTCAGAGCCTCGAACATTCACAACCTCTGTTGGCGCAGGTGAAGCGGCTCCATACGACAACAGCCCCCGGCGACGATCACGTCGGCGGGGGGTTCTCGCCTGCCTCGTCCCGACGGATCGGGTGTCGTGCAGGTGGAGACGCGAGGTTCACTTGCGTCGGAAGCGGCGGCTTATGGCGGAAAAGCGGGGCCAAGACAAGGCGCGGCGGCCGGGCGAGACCTGCGCCCCCTACATCCCCTTCGACGGATCGTCCGACGGGGTGTTCGGGTCGGCCTGGTCGGAGGCCTTGCGGCTGCGCATCATCGCCCAGGCCGCGGCAAGGCCAAGCAGGATGGGTCCGCCGACGATGACGATGCCCCAGGGGAATGCTTCCATGATGGTTCTCCTTTCAGGAAGGCCAACCCGCTGAAACCGGATTTGCTCCCGATTTCCCCGCCCCGCGCTCGCCAAGGCGGGACGACACGGGCATGGTTCGCGGACCCGCTCTCCCCGGAACCGACATGATCCAGGCCGCCGACGACCGACTGCGAGACGAAGTGCGCCTGCTGGGCGGCCTGCTCGGCGAGGTCATCCGCGACGAGGGCGGGCAGGACCTCTACGATCGCATCGAGGCCGTGCGTCAGGCCTCGGTGGCCTGGCACCGCGACGCCGGCGCCGCCGACGCCGCGCGGCTGGAGCAACTGCTGGGCGAGCTGTCGCTGGACGACGCCGTCGGACTCGCCCACGGCTTCGCCGTCTTCTCCCTGCTGGCCAATGTCGCCGAGGACCGGGCCGGCAAGCGCCGGGCGCGCGAGCAGTCGGCCGCCGGGGCTCGCGCCGACACCCCCGAGGGCGCCCTGCAGCGGCTGTCCGAGGCCGGCGTCTCCGACACGGCCGCGCGCGACCTGCTGGGCGGCGCCCTGATCTCGCCGGTGCTGACCGCCCACCCGTCGGAAGTCCGGCGCAAGAGCGTCATCGACCGGATCGCCGCCGTCTCCGACCTGCTCGACGCCTGCGACCAGAACGACCTCGCCTGCTCGCCCGAGGTGCTGATGACCGGCCTGCGGCGGCAGACCGTCATCCTGTGGACCACAAGGCTGGTGCGTCAGGCCGGGCTGGTGGTGCAGGACGAGATCGACACCGTCGTCTCCTTCCTCGAGCGGGTTTTCCTGCGCGTCGCCCCGGACCAGCTGGCCGACTGGCGCAAGCGGCTGGACGCGCCGGAGCTGGAGCCCTTCATCCGCATCGGCACCTGGGTCGGCGGCGACCGCGACGGCAATCCCAATGTCGACGGCGCCGTGTTGTCGGCCGCCTTCCGCACCCAGGCCCGGGCCGCGCTCCGCCACTATCTGGACGAGGTCAATACGCTCGGCGCCGAGCTCAGCCTGTCGGGCTCGATGAGCCACGTCTCGCCCGCCCTGGCCGCCCTCGCCGGCGCCTCGGGCGACCGCTCGCCGCACCGCGCCGACGAGCCCTATCGCCGCGCCCTCAGCGAGATCTACGCCCGCCTCGCCGCCACCCATCCGGTGCTGACCGGCCAGCCTGCCCCGCGCGCGGCCTCCTTCGTGACCGAACCCTATGCCGGGCCCGACGCCTTCCGCGCCGATCTGGCGGTGCTGCGCGACAGCCTGATCGCCAACCACGGCGCCGTGTTCGCCGACGACCGGCTGGCCCGCCTGGTCAACGCCGTCGACGTGTTCGGCTTCCACATGGCGACCCTCGACCTGCGCCAGAACGCCGATGTGCACGAGCGGGTGATCGCCGACCTGCTGCGGGTCGCCGGCGTCTGTCCCGACTATCTGGCGCTCGACGAGGCGGCGCGGCTGGCGTTGCTGGCGGCCGAGCTGGCCTCGGGCCGGCCGCTGTTCAGCCCCTATGCGACCTATGACGACGAGACGCTGAAGGAGCGCCGCATCCTCGAGGCGGCGGCCGAGGCCCTGCGCCTGTTCGGGCCCCAGGCGATTCGCACCCATGTGGTGTCCAAGACCGACGCCGCCTCGGACCTGCTGGAGGTCTATCTGCTGCTGCGCGAGGTCGGCCTGTACCGCCCGGAAGACCCTGCCGCCTGCCCGATCCAGGCCGCGCCCCTGTTCGAGACCATCGACGACCTGCGCGCCTCCCGCCCGACGCTGGAGCGACTGCTGCGCGAGCCCTCGGCCCTCGCGGTGGCCCGCGCCCGCGGGGTGCAGGAGGTGATGATCGGCTATTCCGACTCCAACAAGGACGGCTCCTACCTGACCTCGACCTGGGAGCTGCACGAGGCCTCGCGCGCCCTGCTGCAGGTCACGGACGCGGCCGGTCTGCGGCTGCAGCTGTTCCACGGCCGCGGCGGCGCGGTCGGCCGGGGCGGCGGCTCCAGCTTCGCCGCCGTCGTCGCCCAGCCCCAGGGTACAGTCGCCGGCCGCATCCGCGTCACCGAACAGGGCGAGGTCATCGCCAACAAATACGGCGAGCCCGACGTCGCCCGCCGCAACCTCGACGCCCTGACCTGCGGCGTGCTGCTGGCCTCGCTCAGGCCGCCGGTGGACGAGACCTTCACCGCCCGCCACGGCCCGACCGTCGCCGACCTGTCTCGGGCCTCGATGGCCGCCTACCGGGCCCTGGTCTACGAGACCGACGGCTTCGTCGACTATTTCCGCGCCGCCACCCCGATCGCCGAGATCGCCGACCTCAAGATCGGCTCGCGCCCGGCCTCGCGCACCGCCTCGACCGCGATCGAGGACCTGCGCGCCATCCCCTGGGTGTTCAGCTGGAGCCAGTCGCGCGTCATGCTGCCGGGCTGGTTCGGCTTCGGCTCGGCGGTGGCCGAAATCCTGGAAGGGGGGGCCGACATGGACGAGCTGCGGACCATGGCCCGCGACTGGCCCTTCTTCCGCACCCTGATCCAGAACATGGAGATGGTCATGGCCAAGGCCGACATGACCCTGGCCCGCCGCTACGCCGCGCTGGTTCCCGACCGGGCGCTGGCCGACCGCATCTACGGGGCCATCCTGGCCGAATGGGACCGCACCCATGCGGCGGTGCTGGCCATCACCGACCAGACCGCCCTGCTGGCCGGCCAGCCCGAGCTGGACCGGCTGATCCGCCTGCGCATGCCCTATGTCGAGCCGCTCAACCACGTGCAGATCGAGCTGATCCGCCGCCGCCGCGCCGGCGACGACGACCCGCGCGTCCGCGAGGGCATATTGCTCAGCCTCAACGGCGTCGCCGCCGGCCTGCGCAACAGCGGCTGAGGCCACGAAAAAAGGCCGGCGGAACCCTCCGCCGGCCTTTCCTCAGATACCACCCGCGCTTCGCGCGGCGCCCTCAAGCAGCCCGAAGGGCGATAGGGCCCCTAAGACGTCGGGAAGCCCCGCACCTTCAGCAGGGCCGTCACGTCCGGGTCGCGGCCGCGGAAGCGGCGGTAGGCCTCGGCCCGGTCGGTGGTGTTGCCCTCGGACAGGATGATCGCCTTGTAGCGCGCCGCGATGTCCGGATTGAAGACGTCGCCCGACTCCTCGAAATACGCCCAGGTGTCGGCGTCCATGACCTCGGACCACAGGTAGCTGTAGTAGCCGGCCGAATAGGCGTCCGAGGTGAACAGGTGATTGAACTGCGGCAGGCGGTGCCGCATCACGATCTCCTTCGGCATGCCGTAGCGTTCCAGGCTCTCGCGTTCGAAGGCGTCGATGTCCGTCGGCGGCGTCGCCCGGGTATGCAGGTCCATGTCGACCAGGGCCGAGGACAGATAGCTGACCGTCTCGTAGCCCTGGTTGAAGGTGGCGGCGGCCTCGACCTTGTCGACCAGCGCCTGGGGCATCGGCTGGCCGGTCTCAACATGCTTCATGAAGCCGTCGAGGATCGGCCGGCTCAGCACCCAGTGCTCATGCACCTGCGACGGATATTCGACATAGTCGCGCGGCGTGTTGCCCAGCGCCGGATAGGTGATCCGGTACGACAGATAGTGCAGGGCGTGGCCGAACTCGTGGAACAGGGTGGTGGCGTCGTCCAGCGAGATCAGGATCGGTTCGCCGCCCTCGGCCTTGATGAAGTTGTTGTTGTTCGAGGCCAGCACATTGTCGACGCCGTCATAGGTCGAATACGACCGGTAGGTCGTCATCCACGCCCCCGACCGCTTGCCCGAGCGGGCGAAGTCGTCGGAATAGAACAGGCCGACATGGCTGCCGTCGGCCTTGTTGGTGACCTCGAACACCTCGACGTCGGGATGGAAGACCGGCACGGTCCCCTTCGGCAGCGGCGTGAACCGATAGCCGTACAGCCGCTCGGCCATGTGGAAGGCGCCGCGCTTGACGTTGTTCAGCTCGAAATACGGCTTCAGCTCGTTCTGATCGAGATCGTATTTCTGCTTCCGCACCTTCTCGGCGAAATACAGATAGTCCCACGGCTCGATGCCCGACTCCCCGACTTCGGCGCCGGCGATCGCGCGCATGTCCGCGACCTCCTCTGCGACCCGCGCCGTGGCCGGGGCCCAGACCCGCATCATCAGGTCCATGGCGGCGGCCGGCGTCTTCGCCATCGTGTCCTGCATCCGCCATTCGGCGTGGTTGGCGAAGCCCAGCAGACGGGCGCGCTCGGCCCGCAGCTTCACGATCTCGGCGATGGTGGCGTTGGTGTCGTTGGCGTCGCCGTTGTCGCCGCGATTGACGAATTTGCGCCACACCTGCTCGCGCAGGGCCCGGTCGTCGGCGAACGACAGGAAGGGGTCGACGCTGGAGCGGGTGTTGACGATGGCGTAGCCGGCCAGGTCGCGGCTGCGCGCCGCGGCGGCGGCCGCCGCCTTGTTCGACGCCGGCAGACCGGCCACGCCGGCCTCGGCCGGAATGTGGGTGAAGGTGTTCTCGTCGGCGACGACCTTCTGGCCGAAGCGGGTGAAGGCGTTGGACAGGGCGGTGTTGATGCGGCCCAGCTCGGCCTTCTTCGCCGCGTCCAGCGCCGCGCCGCTGCGCACATAGGCGTCGCGGCTGCGCTCGGCCAGGCGGGTCTGTTCGGGGCTCAGCCCGGCCGCCGCGGCCCCGTCGGCCACCGCCTTGATGCGGGCGAACAGTTTCTCGTTGAAGGTGATCTCGTCGCCGGCGGCCGACAGCAGCGGCGACACCTCGGTGTCCACCGCCTGATAGTCGTCCGAGCCGATGTTCTGCGTCATCACCCCGAACAGGGTCAGGGCCCGGTCCAGCGGCTCGCCGGCCATCTGCAGCGCCACCTGGGTGTTGGCGAAGGTCGGCGGCTCGGGATTGTTGGCGATGGCGAGGATCTCGGCCCGCTGCAGCTCGATGCCTTCCAGGATCGCCTCGCGCAGACCGGCGGCGGAGACCCTGTCCCACGGCGGCACGCCTTCGTACGGGCCGGTCCACGGCTGCAGCAGGGCCGCGCGCGGCGTCTGCGCCGGCAGCACGGCGCGGGCGATGCGGGCGTCTTCGGCGAGGCCGGAGGCCGAGGCTCCGCCGCCGGTCTCCATGCCGTTGGAGGCGCAGGCCGACAGGGCGAACAGGCTGCCCCCGGCGATCAGAAGTTGGCGTCGATGCATGGACAGGACTCCGTCGTTTCAGATGTTGGCGGCAACCTAGGCCCTCCCGGCGCTGACTGTCACATGAACGGGCGGTAATCTTGGGCGTGGACGACAAAGGGCCGCACCGCTAACAGGCCCGCATGGCCATAGGCGTATTCGACTCCGGCGTGGGCGGTCTGACGGTCCACCGCGAACTGACGCGGCGGTTCCCCGACCGCGATTTCGTCTATCTCGCCGACCAGGCCAACGCCCCCTACGGCGGCCGCGCCGGCGAGGAGATCGTCGACCTGACCCGGGCCGGCTGCGAGCGGCTGTTCGAGGCCGGCGCCAATGTCATCGTCCTGGCCTGCAACACCGCCAGCGCCATCGCCCTGCGCCGGCTGCAGCAGACCTGGGTGCCCGAGGCCCGCGCCCGTCACGGCCGCCAGGTCAATGTGCTGGGCATCATCGTTCCGACCATCGAGGCCGCCACCGGCCTGCCCTGGACCTATGAGGCCGAGCGGCGCGGCGACAAGATCGAGGCTCTGGAGATCACCGGCGTCTTCTGCACCGCCGCCACGGCGATGAGCCGGGTCTATGAGATCGAGATCGACAAGCGGCGCGAGGATCTCGCCGTCTTCTCCGAGCCCTGCCCCGGCCTCGCCGGACTGATCGAGCTCGGCGCCCCGGCCGAGGAGCTGACGGTGCTGGTCAATGACCACGTCGACGCCCTGCGCCGCCGCATCGGCCGGCATCCGGACAAGGCCATTCTCGGCTGCACCCACTATGAGATCGTCGCCGACCTGTTCGCCGCCGCCCTGCCGCCCGGCACGCCGGTGATCCACCAGCCGACCGCCGTCGCCGACGCCCTCGACCGCTATTTCGGCCGGCATCCGGAGTATGCGCTGGGCGGTTCCGGCCGGCGCGACTTCCTCACCTCGGGCCAGCCGGGTCCGCAGTCGGAGCTGGTGGCCCGGTTCTGGGGCGCGCCCCTGACCTTCGCGGCGGCTTGACGATCAGCCGGCCAGCGCCGCCTCCGAGGCGACGATCCGGCTGGCGGCGTGGACCACGGCGCCGATGCGCAGCGCCGCCTGGACCTGGGTCGCCGGCACGCCGTGCTTTCGCAGTTCGCCCTCGTGGGCGTCGAGGCAGGCGCCGCAGCCGTTGATCGCCGAGACGGCGGTCGACCACAGCTCGAAATCCATCTTGTCGACGCCGGGGTTGGCGAGGACGTTCATCCGCAGCCGCGCCGGGATGGTCGTATATTCCTGGTTCTTCATCAGGTGCAGCGACCGGTAGTAGATGTTGTTCATGCCCATGATGGCGGCGGCCGATTTGGCCGCGTTCAGCGCCTCGGGCGTCAGCACGGTCGCGGCCTGGGCCTCGATCGCCCGCACCACCGGGGCCACGCCGACCGCATGGGCCGAGGCGAGGAAACAGCCCCATTTTTGCTGGTCGTTCAGCACCGTCTCCGACGCCAGCGAACCGAGGTTCAGGGAGATGTCCTTGGCGTACGCCGGGATAAGGTCGCGCAGGGCGTCGATCGACATTTTGTGGGGTCCCTTCGGGAAGCGGCTAACGCGCGCGACGCGGTCGCTCGCTGCTTGAGCCGCATGGTCACAGGGTGCCAGGCGCGATCGCGCTCGAGCCGCGAGGCTCCGCGAGCCGAGCATAGCGCCCAAAAAAGAGAGCGAGTGTGGAAGGCGGCGATACACACGCCACCGCCTCCCAACACTCAGGACGCCGCCTTACGCAGCGAGCGTCTCGCCGCCCACCGGGCGGTTGCAGGCGCACAGCTCGTCGGTCTGCAGGGCGTCGACGACCCGCAGGGTGTCGGCCGGGGCGCGGCCGACGTTCAGATTGGTGACATAGACGTGCTGCACGATGTTGTGCGGGTCGACCACGAAGGTGGCGCGCAGGGCGACGCCCTCTTCCTCGTCCAGCACGCCGAGGGCGCGGGCCAGCTTGCCGCCGTTGTCGGCGAACTGCCAGATCGGCAGCTTGCTCAGGTCGGCGTGGTCGCGGCGCCAGGCCAGCTTGACGAATTCGTTGTCGGTCGAGCCGCCCAGGACGACGGTGTCGCGGTCGTCGAAGTCACGCGCCAGCGAGGCGAACTCGGCGATTTCGGTCGGGCAGACGAAGGTGAAATCCTTCGGATAGAAGAAGATGACCTTCCACTTGCCCTCGAAGCTGTCCTGGTTCAGCGGCTCGAAGGCCGAGACGCCGTTTTCTTCATGGCTGTTGAAGCCCGGCTTGACGCCCGTGATCTTGAAGTCCGGCAGTTTTTGACCGACGCCCAGCATGCGCTGTTCTCCTGATGGTTCTGAAAGAGGGAATCTCTGGAGCGCCGGGGGAGCGGCGCCGCAGCTGCGAAATGGCGCTTGCGATGCACAATGTCAATGAGTGGATAGCTTTGTGGCGATAGATTATTGTTATGGTCGCCATAGGCTGACGAGGTCTGACGATCACGCGCGGCGCCGTTTACCGATCCAGGCCCGACGGGCAGTGTCCGGGTCACAGAAGGAGCCCGTGATGCACCGCTTGATCTTTGTCGCCCTGGCCGTCGCAACCGCAGCGACCGCCGCCCCGGTCCTTGCCCAAACCCCGCCGGCCAGCCCCGGCGAGCGCTACGTCCCGGCGCCCTGGTGGATGCGCGAGCCGGTGATCGCCTCGATCGGCGAGGTCCGCACCCAGGTCGCCGCCAACCGCTCGGGCTTCAGCGCCAGCTTCCAGTCGGTCGACCGCACCGCCGCCGCCGCCTCGCGCAAGGCCGCCGATCAGGTGCGCGCCCTCAGCCAGGCGCTGGCCGCCTATGGGGTCGAGGTCGTGCGGGTCGAGACCACCCTGGCCACCCGGCCGCTCTACGACCAGTACCGCGACGAGAACGGCGTGCTGCGCGACAACGCCCGCGCCGACCAGATCGAGCGCTATCAGGCCGACGCCACGATCAGCGTCAGCGTGCGCGACACGCGGGTGCTGGAACGCGTCTACGCCACCGTCGTGGCCTCGCAGCCGACCTCGATCGGGCAGGTCTCGTTCAACCTCGAGCCGGACAACGCGCTGAAGACCTGGCTGCAGGGCGAGGCGGTCAAGGACGCCGCCCGGCGGGCCCGCGAGGCGGCCTCGAACGCCGGCGCCACCGTGGGCGAGGTCAAGGTCATCGACCCGACCGGCCGCGCCTGCGAGACGGATGTGCTGGCCGGCTGGCCCTCCCATGGCTCCGGCGGTCTCGCCACCGACGTCGCGTACGAGGAGGCCGCCTATGCCGCGCCGCCGCCCCCGCCCGCGCCGGTCGCCTCCCGGGCGGGTGGCGCCCCCGACGAGCAGCAGATCGAGGCCGCCCGCCTGGCCCTGCAGCCGCCGCTGCGCGAACTGACCGATCGCGCCTGCGTGGTCTACGCCCTCGATGGATGACGGCTCCGGTTGACGCGGGCCGCGTGTCGCGCGACCGAAGGGCATGACGCCCCCGTTCAAAGCCGATCCCGCCTTCGACCCCGCGTCCATCGTCGTCGGCGACTGGCCGTTGTGCCAGGTGCGGCTGCAGGACGACGCCCGCTTCCCTTGGCTGATCCTGATCCCGCGTCGCGCGGGACTGCACGAACTGGAGGATCTGAGCCCCGCGGAACAGGCCGCGCTGATGGGCGAGATCGTCCGGGCCGGCGAGACGGTCCGGATGCTGGGCGAGGCGGGCCAGCGGCCGGTGCAGAAGCTCAACGTCGCCGCCCTCGGCAATGTCACGGCCCAACTTCATGTCCATGTCGTCGGTCGTCGCCACGACGACGGCCTGTGGCCCGATCCGGTCTGGGGCCGGCCCGGCGCCGCGCCATATGGCGCTACGGCCCTGCAGGCGATGGCGTCGCGGATAAGGCTCAGTCCGGCCGGCTGAGGGTCACCGGCCGGGTCTGGCCGTCCAGGGTCAGCCGGCCGGTCCAGCCGCCGTCGGTTTTCTGCAGCGCGATCACGCCCCCGCCCTCCAGGGTCAGGCTTCGTCCGTCGGACACGGCCGCCCCCGATCCCCGCCCGCCGTCGCCGCCCACGCCGCGCCAGCCGCCCTCGACCGGTCCGGAACCGGAATCCATCAGCACCAGATCGTACAGGGTCGCGCCCGTCGCATCGACGACGCGCCAGGCGCCGTCCAGCGGACCGGCCATCTGGTCGGCGCGGATCTCGGCCGAGGCGACACCCTGCTCATAGGCGGTCTCGATGTCGGTCGGCGTCGCCTCGTAGGAGCCGGCATAGGCCTCGACCGTGACCGGGGCGGTCAGCGGCGCGCGGTGCGCCGTGTTGGCGCCATCGCCTTGCGCGATCTCGCGACCGAAGTCCGAGCCCGGTTCGAACGGCCGGATCACCGGCGCCGTATAGGGCGTCAGCGTCGACGGATGGGGCGCGGCCTGCGGCGTCAGCCAGCCGACCAGCGCGGCGATCAGAATCCCCGACATGGGCCTACTGTGCCGACTTCGGTCCGATCTGGCAAAGCGCGGGCCCGAAACCGGCGAATTCGTGATCGGATCGCCGCAGGAGGCCTGCGCGCGTTGACCCCCGCCGCGCCGCTGGACTAAAGCCTGATCACCGATTTCGAGCGGCTGATTTCGCTCAGGTTTCTGAGAACCATTCGCATATGTCGACTTCCCCCTTGCCGGGCGATGCTTCGAACGATCCGGCCGACGATCAGTCCGGCCGTTTCGTGCTCCAGCCCAACGGCCGCGTCCGCCCGCTGTCGCCACACCTTCAGGTCTGGCGCTTCCACCTGACCATGCTGGGTTCGATCCTGAACCGGGTCGCCGCCGGCGCCCTGTCGTTCGGCGCCCTGTTCGTCGTCGGCTGGCTGGCGGCGGCGGCCTTCGGTCCTGACGCCTACGCCGGCTTCACCTCGGTCATGGGATCGCCGGTCGGCCTGCTGGTCTGGTTCGGCCTCAGCCTGGCCGGGGCCTATCACCTGACTGCCGGCATCCGGCACATGACCTGGGACGCGGGCGAGGGTCTGACGCCGAAGACCGCCACCAACCTGACCGTCGTCAGCATGGTCGCCGCCGTCCTTATCGTCGCCGTCTTCTGGGGCGCGCTGTTCCTGAGCGGGAGGGTCGTCCTTTGAGCCTGCGGACCAAAACCTGGCGCAACGGGGTCAAGGTCTCCGAGCGTCACGGCGCCGGCGAATGGCTGCAGGAGCGGATCTCCTCCCTGATCCTCGTCCCGCTGACCCTCTGGGGCCTGTGGAGCGGCTGGGCCCTGTCGGGCGCCGGCTATGACGGGGCGCTTGAGTGGTTCCGCTCGCCGGTCAACGCCGTCCTGCTGGCCCTGACCCTGCTGATCAGCCTGTGGCACATGAACATGGGCGCCAAGGTCATCATCGACGACTACATCCACCGTCCGGTCTCGCGGAACAGTCTGGTCGGCGGCGTCGGCCTGCTCTGCCTGGTGCTGGCCGCGGCGGGCGTCTTCTTCATTGTGCGGCTGGCGCTGGGTTCGGCGCCGCTGCCGGCCGGTTTCGGGATCTGACGACTGATGGCTGCTTACGAATTCGTCGATCACGCCTATGACGTCGTCGTCGTCGGGGCCGGCGGCTCCGGCCTCCGCGCCGCCCTCGGCGCCGCCCAGCAGGGGCTGAAGGTCGCCTGCGTCACCAAGGTCTTCCCGACCCGCTCGCACACCGTCGCGGCCCAGGGCGGCATCTCCGCCTCGCTCGGCAACATGGGCGAGGATTCCTGGCAGTGGCACATGTACGACACCGTCAAGGGATCGGACTGGCTGGGCGACCAGGACGCCATCGAATACCTCGTCCGCAACGCCCCCAAGGCCGTCTATGAGCTGGAGCACTGGGGCGTGCCCTTCTCGCGCACCGAGGAAGGCAAGATCTACCAGCGCGCCTTCGGCGGCATGACCCGCAACTTCGGCGAGGGCCCGGTGCAGCGCACCTGCGCCGCCGCCGACCGCACCGGCCACGCCATCCTGCACACCCTGTACGGCCAGTCGGTGCGCCGCGAGGTCGAGTTCTTCGTCGAATATTTCGCCCTCGACCTGATCATGCAGGACGGCGCCTGCACCGGCGTAACGGCGCTCAAGCTCGACGACGGGGTGATGCACCGCTTCCGCGCCAAGA
>JAXHTU010000085.1:0-13486 GCA_034189955.1 Pseudomonadota bacterium
GCGCGGTTCCCCTCCCCCAAGGGGGGAGGAATGGTCCGTCTACTCCGCCGCCGGCTGATCCATCAGCCGCCGCGTCAGATAGGTGTATTCCAGCGCGATCCGCCGCGCCGTCTCGCGCAGATTGGCGCCGGCCGCATGGCCGCCGTCGGTGTTCTCGTAGAACAGCACCGGATAGCCCAGCTCTTCCAGCCGCGCCGCCGCCTTGCGCGCGTGGCCCGGATGCACCCGGTCGTCCTTGGTCGAGGTGTGGATGAAGACCTCGGGATAGGGCTGGCCCGCCGCCAGCCGCTGATAGGGCGAATAGGCCTCGATCCACGCCCGCTCCTCCGCCACGTCGGGGTTGCCGTATTCGGCCATCCACGAGGCCCCGGCCAGCAGCTTGTGGAAGCGCAGCATGTCGAACAGCGGCACCTGGATCACCGCCGCGTTGATCAGGTCCGGCCGCTGGGTCAGCATCGCCCCCATGAACAGCCCGCCCTGCGAGCCGCCCATGATCCCCAGCCGCGGCTGGCTGGTGATGTCGCGCGCGATGAGGTCCAGCGCCACGGCCTGGAAGTCCTCGTGCGCCCGCTGGCGGTTCTGCTGCAGCGCCGCCTGGTGCCAGCGCGGCCCGAACTCGCCGCCGCCGCGCGTATTGGCGATGACATAGACCCCGCCCCGCTCAAGCCACAGCTTGCCCACCGTGGCCGAATAGCCCGGCAGCAACGACGACTGGAAGCCGCCATAGCCGTACAGCAGGGTCGGGTTCGATCCGTCCGTCGGCATGTCGCCCTTGTGGACGACGAAATAGGGGATCCGCGTGCCGTCGGCCGAGGTCGCCTCGAACTGTTCGACCACCATCCCCGTGGCGTCGAACTTGGCCGGCAGCGACTTGACCACATCGGCCGAACCGGCCGCCGCGTCGGCCAGATACAGGCTGGACGGATTCAGATAGCCGGCGACGCTGACGAACACCTTGTCGTCGCGCTCGCTGGCCGAGCCGACGCCGACCGTGACGTTCTGCGGCAGGTCGAGACGGCGGCGGCTCCAGTCGCCCGGCTCATAGACATAGACCGAGCCGCGCACGTTTTCGTACAGGGCCACGACCAGGGTGTTGCGGGTGCTGGTGACGCCCTCGACGGCCTCGCGCTCGCCCGGCCGGATGACCAGCTGCGCCGGCGTCGCCGGATCGGCCAGCCAGCGGTCGAGATCCCAGGCGATGACGTCGCCGGTCTTCCACGCCTGCCCCGACGGCGCCGTCCAGTCCTGGTCGGTCGTCAACACCAGCTGACCCTTCACCAGGGCGTTGATGCTCGACTTGGCCGGCAGCGCCAGCTGCGTCGTCACGCCATCGGCGCCGAGAAGGTGCGTCTCGCCCTCGTAGAAGCTGACGCCCCGGTTGATCAGCGTCGCCTGGATGACCCCGTCGGCGTCGCGCAAGGTATAGGCCGAGACCGAGACGTCGGTCGGCTGGCCGCTGAACACGGTCTGCGCCTGGTCCAGCGTCTGGCCGCGCTTCAGCCGCTTGACGATCATCGGATAGCCCGAGCTGGTCATCGTCCCCGGGCCGAAGTCGCGCGAGACCAGCAGGGTGTCCCGGTCGATCCACGTCGCGTCGCCCTTGGATTCCGGCAGGACGAAGCCGTCGGGGACGAAGGTCTTCGTCGCCCGGTCGAACTCGCGCACCGTCACCGCGTCCTTGCCGCCGTCCGAGAGATGGACGAGGCAGCGGGTCTCCTCGGGCGGCAGGCAGGTCGCGCCCTTGTAAACCCAGTTCTTGCCCTCGGCCGCCGACAGGGCGTCGATATCCAGCACCGTCTCCCACTCCGGCTCGGCCGTGCGGTAGCTGTCCAGCGTCGTCGTGCGCCAGACGCCGCGCACATGCTCCGCATCCTGCCAGAAATTGTCGATCGTGCCGTCGCGGTTGAAGCCGGGCGAGGGGATGCGGTCGCGCGACTGCACGATCTCCAGCGCCTGTTGATGCAGGGTCTCGAAGCGCGGATCGCCGCGCAGCACGCCCAGCGAATGCGCATTGTGCCGCTCGACCCAGTCCATGGCCCGTTCGCCGTCGATCTCCTCCAGCCACAGATACGGATCGGTCGCGTCCGAGCTGGCGAAGGCGGCGCCGGGCGCTGCGGGGGTCGTGGGGCTCTGGGCCATGGCGGCGCTCGAAAGGGCGGTGGAGGCGAAAAGCGCGGCGAGCGCGGCGGTGCGGATCATGCGGACAGGTCCCCGACAATTGGTCGGGCGGCACCTTACCGGGCGCCGGGTCTGTCACAAGGCGCGCGGGGGGAGGTTACGGCTTTGTCATCTCAGGCAGCGGGCAGCGGGCAGCGGGCAGCGGGCAGCGGGCAGCGGGCGTGATCAGAGCGACAGCGTCGGCGTCAAGCGCGGTCGACCCTGCTGCCTGCTGCCTGCTTCCTGTTGCCTCACCGATGCCCCTCGTCCGGAATGCACAACAGATTGCCGCACGCCTTGCAGTGCACCGCGTCCGGGTCGTGCACCAGCAGGCCGCACTGGTCGCAGGGGAAACGCACCTTGTTCGGCCGCAGCAGCGTCTGGCCCAGGCGCACGAACAGGGTCACCCCCACCAGCATGATGGTGATCGAGACGATCCGGCCCCAGGCGCCGGGCAGCAGGATGTCGCCATAGCCGGTGGTGGTCAGGCTGGTGACGGTGAAATACAGGGCGTCGATATAGCCGGAGATGCCCTCATAGCGGCCCATGAAGCTGGTGTAGACGAAGCCGGTGGCGACGAAGATGAAGGTCACCAGCGCCACGATCGCCTTGGTGATCTCCTCGACCCGCGTGTCGTCGTAGCGCCGGCCGATGGTGCGCCAGAAGAAGTCGGAGTTGATCAGCGTCCACAGCCTCAGCACCCGCAGGAAGCCGAGGTTGAACAGCCAGGCGGGGAACAGCAGGGTGGCGAGGATGAACAGATCGACCCAGACGATCGGCTTCTTCAGCCAGCTCCTCAGGTCGGAATAGGCCCAGGCCCGCGCCGCCAGATCCGTGGCCAGCAGGGCGGCGATGACATAGTCGATGATGTAGAAGACCAGGGCGTCCGACTTCAGCAGCGGCGCGGCCACGAAGAAGGCGATGATGATCAGGTCGATGATCAGCACCGCCAGGCGGAAGCGCACCGCCGTGATCGACGAGCCGTGGTACAGCGCCCGCAGCCTCGCCCGCAGGCGCAAACCCCCGTTCCGGTCTTCGGCGGGTGCGGCGGGGGCGGGGTCGGTCCGGCTCATCATCCAGCGATAACGCGCCTCGCTCGCGCAAGGAACCGGCAACCTCTATATCGGTCGTCATGACACGCCCCTTCGTCCGCATGAATGGCGCCGGCAACGACTTCGTCGTCGTCAATGCGCTGGAGACGCCGTTCGCGCCGACGCCCGACCAGGCGCGGGCCATCGCCGACCGCGCGACCGGCCAGGGCTGCGACCAGCTGATCGCCATCGAGCCCTCCGCCACGGCCGACGCCTTCATGCGGGTGTGGAACGCCGACGGCGGCCTGGTCGAGACCTGCGGCAACGCCCTGCGCTGCGTCGGCTGGCTGCTGATGGAATCGACCGGCAAGGACGCCGTCGTCATCGACACCCTCGGCGGTCCGACGACGGCCACGCGGGCGGGGGATCACCGCGTCAAGGTGGACATGGGCGAACCCCGACTGGACTGGACCGAGGTGCCGCTGGCCGAAGACATGGACACCCGCGGCATCGAACTTCAGATCGGCCCGATCGACGCGCCGATCCTGCACACCCCCGGCGCCGTCTCGATGGGCAATCCGCATGTGGTCTTCTTCACCGACCGCCAGGACGACGCCTTCGTGCGCGGCTCCGGCTCGCTGATCGAGCATCACCCGCTGTTCCCGGAGGGGGTCAACGTCGGCTTCGCCCACGTCCTCGCCCCCGACCGCATCCGTCTGCGGGTGTGGGAGCGCGGCGCCGGCCTGACCCGGGCCTGCGGCACCGGCGCCTGCGCCGCCCTGGTGGCCGCGGCCCGCCGCGGCCTGACCGGCCGCCAGGCCGTCATCGAGGCGGACGGCGGCGAACTGGTGATCGACTGGGACGGGACCTCGGGCCACGTCTTCATGACCGGCCCGGTGGAGATCGAGGGAACCGGGGTTCTGACGGTCTGAGGGCTTACCGCCGACCGGAGGGCCCGGCCGATGTCGCGCCCGCTCGCCCGCCCCGGGGAGCGGCGCATCGACGCCGCCGCCGGGCCCGGCTATGAACGGGTCCGATGAGAGCCCTGTACCGACTCCTGACGCGGTGGTGGACCGCCTTCGCCCTCGCCGCCTCGCTGGCGCTGCTGGGCGCGGCGCATGCGTTCGAGCGCTTCGGCGGCCTCGCCCCGTGCAACCTCTGCCTCAAGCAGCGCGAGGTCTACTGGGGCGCCGCCGCCATCGCCCTGACCGCAACCATCTGGCATCTGGTCAGCCGCGGCAGCCGCGGCACCCCGCGCATCGCCGCCTTCCTGCTGGCCGTCGTCTTCACCACCGGCGCGATCACCGCCCTGTTCCACACCGGCGGCGAATACGGCTGGTGGAGCCTGCCGGCGAGTTGCATGGGCGGCGGCGACGTCAGCCTCGAAAGCCTCGCCGCCCTCGCGCTCGGCACGGCCCCGGTCCAGGCCCCGGTCTACTGCGACGCCGTGACGTGGCGCTTCCTCGGCCTGTCGATGGCAGGATGGAACGTGCTGATCTCCCTCGCCCTGGCGGTGTTCAGCCTGCTCGCCGCCAAGCGGCCAAAGGACGCCCGTGCCCCCCGCCCCTGAAGACACCCCACGCGTCAAGGCCCCGCGCCCCGTCCGCCTCGCCCATCCGGGCCGGGGCGCCAGCCGTCGCCGCCGCGCCGAGATCCTGCGCGTCGACCACGCCGGCGAATACGCGGCCGTCCACATCTACCGCGCCCAGAAGGCCGTGTTCGAGGGCCGCGCGGGCAAGGCCGCCATCGCCGCCGACATGGCCGAAATGCAGGCGCAGGAGGCGGTCCACCTCGCCCGGTTCGAGGCCCTGCTCAACGCCGAACGGGTCCGGCCGACGATCATGACCCCGGTCTGGCGCCTCGCCGCCCTCGGCCTCGGCGCCGGCACCGCCCTGCTCGGCGAGAAGGCCGCCCACGCCTGCACCGAGGCGGTCGAGAGCGTGATCGAGGAACACTACGCCGACCAGATTTCCGAACTTGAGGATCGCGACCCTGCCCTCGTCGCCGAACTGACCGTCTTCCGCGACGAGGAGCTGGCCCACCACGACCACGCCGTCGACCACGGCAGCCGCGACGCCCCCGGCTACCGCCTGCTGAGCGCGGTAATCAAGGCCGGGTGCCGGGCGGCGATCAAGGTGTCGGAGCGAATTTAGGTCTTAGGGCTTAGGTCTTAGGTCTTAGGGTGACGCTGGACTTCGAGCCCCAAGCCCCAAGCCCTACCTCCCGGCCCCTACATCAAACGCCAGCAGCAGCGTCCGCTGCGCCGCATTGCCGTTGTCGTCCGACAGGATATACAGGCGAACCCCGTCGCCCCGCCCGACCGCCGCGATCCCCTCGAAATTGTCGACCGTCGAGGGCAGGCTCAGCTCGACCAGCACCGGGCCCAGCGTCCCGTCGGCGGCCATCCGCCGGATACGCCCCCGCACGTCGACCGGCGCCCGGAAGCGCCGCTCGACGACCCAGAAGCCGTCGCCGCCCGGATCGCGGTCCATGCCGGTGATGCGGTATTCGCTGTCCGGGACCGGCTCGACCGGCGGCCCGACCACCTCGCGGCAGCCCCGCGCCGAGCAGTCCCACACCCCGCCCGACTCGCCGGCGACGCGCCAGCCGTCCGGCGCCGCCGCGATCCCCTCCATGCCGCTGTTCAGCGGAAAGACCGTGGCCGGAGAGGCCAGCGGCTCCGCCGCGCCGGCCGCGTCCAGCCCGTAGGCCCACAGCCGGTGCCGGCGCTCGAACGCCACCGCGACCCGCCCGTCGGGCAGCAGGAACAGCCCTTCGGCGTCCCCGTCCGCCTTGTCCATGACCGGAGACCCGTCGGTCAGCGTCAACCGCCGCCAGCGTAGCCCCTCCACCCCCGTCAGCCGCCCGTCGGCGTCCAGCCGCAGCCGTCCACGCACCAGATCCCCCGCATCGCTGACCGAGACGAAGTCGTCGTCATCGATCAGCTTCAGATCCGACAGGCTGTGCAGCGGCGAGTCCTCGGCCAGCACCAGCTGCACTCCGCCGGCGAACCGAACGCCCCGGGCCAGCATCGCCCCACCCGGGATGCCCAGGCCGATCGGCCGGATCTCGGCCTCGCCGACGGTCCAGCCGGCGGCCCCCGCGCCCGTCCCGCCCGTCCACACCGGAGCCGGCGCCGCCGTGGCGCAGGCCGACAGCAGCAGGGCGGCCGCGGCCGCGATCCATCGCCCGCGCCTCACGCCGCCCGCCGCCGACGCTTCGGCGCCGCCTTCGGCTCGCTCTCGAACAGCTCGGCCAGCTTCTCGATCATCACCCCGCCCAGCTGTTCGACATCGACGATGGTCACCGCCCGCCGGTACCAGCGGGTCACGTCGTGGCCGATGCCGATGGCGATCAGCTCGACCGGCGAGCGCGTCTCGATCTCCTCGATCACCTGCCGCAGGTGCTTGTCCAGGTACAGGGCGGCATTGGCCGACTGGGTCGAATCGTCGACCGGCGAGCCGTCGGAAATGACCATCAGGATCTGCCGCGCCTCGGGCCGGGCCTTGAGCCGGTCGTGCGCCCAGGTCAGGGCCTCGCCGTCGATATTCTCTTTCAGCAGCCCCTCGCGCATCATCAGGCCGAGGTTCTTCTTGGCCCGCCGCCACGGCGCGTCCGCCGACTTGTAGATGATGTGCCTCAGGTCGTTCAGCCTCCCCGGACTGGCCGGCTTGCCGGCGCTGATCCACGCCTCGCGCGCCTGTCCGCCCTTCCACGCCCGGGTGGTGAAGCCGAGAATCTCGACCTTGACCCCGCAGCGCTCCAGCGTCCGCGCCAGGATGTCGGCGCACACCGCCGCCACCATGATCGGCCGCCCCCGCATCGAGCCGGAATTGTCCAGCAGCAGGGTCACCACCGTATCGCGGAACGGGCTCTCGCTCTCGGCCTTGAAGCTCAGCGGACTGGTTGGGTCGGTGATGATCCGGGTCAGGCGCGAGGTGTCCAGCACCCCCTCCTCCAGATCGAAGGCCCAGCTGCGGTTCTGCTGCGCCATCAGCCGCCGCTGCAGCTTGTTGGCCAGCCGCGCCACCACCGACGACAGGGCCGTCAGCTGCTGGTCCAGCAGCGACCGCAACCGCTCCAGCTCGTTCGGGTCGCACAGCTCGGCCGCGTCGATGGTCTCGTCATGGGCGGTGGTGAAGACCCGATAGGCGTCGATGCGCCGGCCGTCGTCGCCGATCTCCTGCCGGTTGGGCAGGGCGCCTTCATTGACCTCCGGCCCCTCGTCCGAGGCGTCGCCGTCCGGATCGGCCGGGGCGCCGTCGGGGCGGGAGTCACGCTCCTCGCCCGAGGTCTGCTCGTCGGACGAGCCGTCCATCGACTGGCCCTCGCCGCCGCCGGCGTCCTCCTCCTCGTCCTGGTCCTCGGCGGCGTCCGGCTCCTTCGGATCGGGCTCGTCCTCGCCGGCGTCGTCCGAGGCCTCGTCGCCGCGCCCGTCGCCGGGATCGAGGTCCAGCGCTCGCAGCACCTCCTTCAACCGCACGGCGAAGGCGTCCTGATCGCCGGCGACCTCGGCCAGGGCGTCGATCTTGGCCCCCGCCTTCGCCTCCAGATCGGCGCGCACCAGATCCAGCAGGGCGCCGGCCCCGTCCGGGGCCCGCTGTCCGGTCAGCCGCTCGCGCACCAGCAAGGCCAGGGCCTCGGGCGCCGAAACCCGCTCCGCCTCCGTCACCCGCAGGGCGCCGCTGCGCTCCAGCCGGGTCAGCAGGGCCGCGTTCATATTGGCCCGCACCCCGGCCAGCGACTGTGAGCCGACCGCCTCGACCCGCGCCTGCTCGACCGCCTCGAACACCTCGGCGGCCCGGCTGTCGGACGGGCGCAGGCGGGCGTGCAGCCCCTCGTCGTGATTGGCCAGCCGCAGGGCCAGCCGGTCGGCCTGGCCGCGCAGGGTGGCGCTCTCCGGTCCGGCCGGGTCGCGCGGCGGATGCGGCAGGGTCAGGACGCCGTCGGTCAGCTTCGGCCCGTCGGTCCCGAACACGACCTCCAGCTCCGACTGCTCGGCCAGCGCCCGCGCGGCGTGGGCCAGGGCGCGCTTGAAGATTTCGGCGGGAGTCTCGGCGGAGGCCATGGCGTCCGGTTAGCCTGTCAGGCGCGCGCTGGAAAGCGGCGCGGGCATCGCCCTAGTGCGCTTCGGGGGGGCGCGCGGCGGGGCTGAAATATTCGCTCTCGGGCTGCGGATGCGCCGACAGCACGAAGCGCCGGTCGCAATAGCCGCATTCGACGAAGTCGTCCTCGCCCATGTCCATATAGACCAGCGGATGGCCCAGGGCGCCGCCGCCGCCGTCGCAGGCCACGCGCTTGCTCGAGACCACGATCTCTTCCGGCGGCGGGATGATCGCATCGGGATGGCGGGGCGGCATGATCGACCTTGGGCTGGGGCGGGCGTCGGCGACTCCCTAGGCGGGGCCGCGCGCCGCGTCAAACCTCGCGCGGTTTGCGTCCGAACAGCCGGTCGATCAGGGCCTTGCGCCGTTTGAAGATGGTCCAGCCCAGCGACGCGGCCGCGACCCACAGGCCGACCTCCCCGACCAGCGCCGCCGGACCGCCCCACAGAAGCGCCTCGCGCAGCTCCAGATGGCCGGTCCTGTACAGCACGGTGGCGAGCACGGTGCCGCCATAGCCCAGCAGGCAGACCCCGAAGGCGCTCCAGCCGATCAAACGGGCCCGGGACATGTGTTTGCTCCGCGAATACGCTGTTCAGAATGACAAGGAAGCTAGACACATCCAGTCTTGATGTAAAGCGTCATTGACAGTTTCGGTCGGGCGGGGGGTTGGCCTCGGCCGCCCTCGCGCCTACCTAGGCGGACCCCCGCGTGAAAGCCGCCCATGACCGATACTGCCGCCCTGCCCGTCAACGCCATCGAGGTTCACGGGCTGGAGAAGACCTACGCCGGCAACAAGAAGTCGCCGCCCAAGGTCGCCCTGCGCGGCGTCGACCTGGTCATTCCGCGCGGCTCGATGTTCGGTCTGCTGGGTCCCAACGGCGCCGGCAAGTCCACCCTGATCAACATCCTCGCCGGCATCGTCAACAAGACCGGCGGCACGGCCGCCATCTGGGGCCGCGACATCGACAGACAGCCGCGCGACGCCCGCGCCGCCCTCGGCGTCGTGCCGCAGGAGATCGTCGCCGACGTCTTCTTCACCCCGCGCGAGGCGCTGGAGGTCCAGGCCGGCTTCTACGGCGTCCCCGCCAACGAGCGGCGATCCGACGAATTGCTGGCCGCCCTCGGCCTCAGCGACAAGGCCCACGCCTATGTCCGCGCCCTGTCCGGCGGCATGAAGCGGCGGCTGATGGTGGCC
Organism: Pseudomonadota bacterium; assembly: GCA_034189955.1. GTDB lineage: Bacteria > Pseudomonadota > Alphaproteobacteria > Caulobacterales > Caulobacteraceae > Brevundimonas. The sequence goes on from JAXHTU010000085.1 coordinate 9,489, forward strand.
AAGGCCCTGGTGCACAATCCGCCGATCCTGATCCTCGACGAGCCGACCGCCGGCGTCGACGTCGAACTGCGCCGCCAGCTCTGGGAGTATGTCCGCCGCATCAACGCCGAGGGCGTCACCATCCTGCTGACGACCCACTATCTGGAGGAGGCGCAGGAGCTCTGCGACACCATCGCCATCATGAACCGCGGCGAGGTGGTGGCCTGCGAGCCGACGCCCCAGCTGCTGCGCCGGCTGGACACGCGCAACGTGGTCGTCACGCCCGAGCACGCGCTGGACGGCCTGCCAAAACTGAAGGGCTTCGAGGCGGTGGCGCGGCCCAACGGCGCCTTCGTCGTCACCTACCGCAAGGGCCAGTCGTCCGTGGAGCAGGTCCTCGCCGCCGTGCGCGCCGCGGGGGTGACCATCGCCGACATCACCACCGAGGACCCGGATCTGGAAGACGTCTTCCTCGCCCTGACCTACGGCGACGCGAGCGCCGTCGATCCGACGAAGGATTAGGGATGAGGGATGAGGGATGAGGCCGCAAGATCAGGGCCGGAGGCGTGGTCTGGACTCATCACTCCTCATCCCTAATCCCTAGTCCCTAATCCCTAATCCCTAATCCCTAGACCACCATCACCGTCCCGATCAGCAGCCGCGCCCCCGCGCGACCCAGGGTCGTGTTGGTCGCGGCCTGGAGCTGGGCGATCAGCCGCTCCACGTCCGGCGGGGCGCCGGGCAACAGGCCGTTGGCCGCCTGCTGCACCACCGCGGCATAGGCGGCGCGCAGCCGTGGGGCCGACTGCCCGACCCGCGTGCGCAGGGCGACGTCGGGTGTGTCCAGCCCGACCTCGACGGTCATCACCCCCCGTCCGCCGCCCGCGCGCCGGACATTGGCCGTGACGGTCGGCAGCGGCAGATAGCTGGCCTCGGGCGCGCCCTTGGCGTCGCCCGCGGCGGCGGAGCCGGCGGCGGCGGAGGCGGCGACGGCGGCGAGGCCGAGAAGAGCGCGACGATCCATGCCGCGACCCTGACACGCGGCGCTTAAGGCCCGGTTACGCCGCCTCGACCGCCGCGCCCACCGCCCCCGGTTCCATCGGCCTCAGGTCCAGCAGGGCGAACAGGGCCGCGTCCTCGTCCTGTTCCGGATTGGGCGTGGTCAGCAGCTTGCCGCCGACGAAGATCGAATTGGCCCCGGCGAGGAAGCACAGGGCCTGCATCTCGGGGCTCATCGTCTCGCGCCCGGCCGACAGCCGCACCATGGCCTTCGGACAGACCAGCCGCGCCACCGCGACGGTGCGGACGAACTCGATCGGATCGATCTGGCCCTCGGCCAGCATCCGCTCGCCCAGCGGCGTGCCGGTCACCGGCACCAGCGCATTGACCGGCAGGCTGTCGGGATGCTCCGGCAGGGTCGCCAGGGCGTGCAGCAGCCCGGCCCGGTCGCGTCGCGCCTCGCCCATGCCGACGATGCCGCCGCAACAGGTGCTCATGCCGGCGTCCCGCACATGCTGCAGCGTGTCGAGACGGTCCTGATAGCTCCGCGTGGTCACCACCTCGGCGTAGTACTCCGGCCCCGTATCCAGGTTGTGGTTGTAGTAATCCAGCCCTGCCGCCTTGAGCTGCCGCGCCTGATCGGCCGTCAACATTCCCAGCGTCGCGCAGGTCTCCAGACCCAGGGCCTTCACGCCGGCGATCATCGTCGCCAGCTTCGGCGTGTCGCGGTCCTTCAGCTCGCGCCACGCCGCCCCCATGCAGAAGCGACTGGCCCCGCCGGCCTTCGCCGCCATCGCCTCGGCCATCACCGCCGTGGCGTCCATCAGCTTCTCGGCCTTCAGCCCGGTCTGGAAGCTGGCCGACTGCGAGCAGTAGCCGCAGTTCTCGGCGCAGCCGCCGGTCTTGATCGACAGCAGCTGGCTCTTCTGCACCTCGGACGGATCGAACCAGCGCCGGTGCACGGTCGCGGCCTCGAACACCAGCTCCATGAACGGCCGGGCGAACAGGGCCTCGACCTCTTCAAGGGTCCAGTCGTGACGGGGGGTGGACAGAGTCGGCATGAGGTCGTTCCAGGTTGCTGCCGTCCGCGCCTAGAGTTCCAGAATCAGCTCGGCGCGCCGGATATCGATCACCACCTCCGAGAAACGTCGCAGGATGTCGACCCCTATCAGCATCGCCGGCTGATCCTGAACGCCCCAGATATCAAAGGTGTGGAGGTCGGCGACCAGCACCGGCATATCCCGCAGGATGATGCTGCCAAACCGGACATGGGGCAGGATGGCTGCGGCCGCCTCCATCGTCCGCCCGGTGGGCGACCTGACGAGCTGGGCGCCGGATCCGGTATCGAGGGCGAGAGGGCGAGCGCCCCCCGCCTCGGCCAGCCGGGTGTTGACGAGGCTCACCAGCGCCCCGGAATCGATGATCGCTCGCGCGACGGCTCCGCTGGCCCAGGCGTCGATCATCATCAGCGTGCCGAAGCGCTGCTCGGCCGGCGTTTCGAACCTGAGGGTCCTGCGCGCCTCCCGGAACATATAGCCCCCCTCGGTGCGCGAGCGGCCGATCGCCATGCCCCCGCCGCCGCGGAAATGCATGACGATGCGGCTGTCGGCCAGGAGATCGCCGCCCAGCAGTCCGTCGGTCCCGCTCAGCCCGACGCGCGAACCGATGGCCAGCCGGATCGAGGCCGTGTGCAGAGCTCCGGTCGAAAGGCTGTCGACCTGCACGGTCTGAACGACCTCGCGGGCGACGAGGCTGTGCATTGCCACTTCGCCCGACGGCGTCAGGCCCAGGCCCGTGGCGATGTCCGAGGCCACCACGGACGCATTGGCCGCCGTATCGACGGCGAAGAAAAACGGGCCGGAGCCATTGATCAGAACCGGCACCGTCAGCCGCCCGCCCGCGTCTCTTTCGGTGGGCGCGACGTCCTGGTCCGCGCTGGCGGCCCCGGTCAAACCTGCGGCCGCGACCGCCCCGACGCCGGCGATAGCCTTCCGACGAGTGAACATTTGCATGTCCTGTCCTCCCCGAAGCCAGCTTGTCACGCTCCTTCACGGCGCGCGAGCTTTTCGCCATCACATAAGGATATCTTTATATGATTTGCCCCTGCGGACCCCCCGGGCTATACGGCGCCCAACCCTCGATACCGCGCCCGCCCCGGAGCCCCCCATGACCGACTACATCGTCCGCGACATCTCCCTCGCCCCCTATGGCAACAAGGAGATCGAGATCGCCGAAACCGAAATGCCGGGGCTGATGGCCCTGCGCGAGGAGTTCGGCAAGGACAGGCCGCTGAAGGGCGCCCGCATCGCCGGCAGCCTGCACATGACCATCCAGACCGCCGTGCTGATCCAGACCCTCGAAGCGCTCGGCGCCGAGGTCCGCTGGGCCTCGTGCAACATCTTCTCGACCCAGGACCACGCCGCCGCCGCCATCGCCGCCTCGGGCACGCCGGTCTTCGCCACCAAGGGCGAGACCCTGGTCGAGTACTGGGACTACGCCCACAAGATCTTCGAATGGGCCGACGGCGGCTATCCGAACCTGATCCTCGACGACGGCGGCGACGCCACCCTGCTGTGCGTGCTGGGCCCCAAGGCCGAGAAGGACATCTCGGTCCTGGCCAATCCGCAGAACGAGGAGGAGGAGGCCCTCTTCGCCGTGATGAAACGCTACATCAAGGAGAAGCCGGGCTTCTATTCGGCCATCCGCGACGCTATCGGCGGCGTCTCGGAAGAGACCACCACCGGCGTCCACCGCCTGTACCAGATGGCCGAGCGCGGCGAGCTGCCCTTCCCCGCCATCAACGTCAACGACAGCGTCACCAAGTCCAAGTTCGACAATCTGTACGGCTGCCGTGAAAGCCTCGTCGACGCCATCCGTCGCGGCACCGACGTCATGCTGTCGGGCAAGGTCGCCGTGGTCTGCGGCTATGGCGACGTGGGCAAGGGCTCGGCCGCCTCGCTGCGCCAGGGCGGCGCCCGGGTGAAGGTCACCGAGGTCGATCCGATCTGCGCCCTGCAGGC
>JAXHTU010000086.1:0-13476 GCA_034189955.1 Pseudomonadota bacterium
CATGCAGCTGGCGCGCAATCTGGCGGTCGAGTGGGGGCCGTCGAACGTGCGGGTCAACTGCATCGCCCCCGGCCTGGTGCAGACCGATTTCGCCAAATATCTGTGGGAGAATCCCGAGCTGCTGAAGCAGGTGACCGATCCGGCGCCGCTGAAGCGGATCGGCCAGCCGGACGAGATCGCCGGGGCGGCGGTCTATCTGGCGGCCCCGGCCTCGGCCTATATGACCGGCCAGACGCTGGTCGTGGACGGCGGCATCACCATTGCCTGGTGAGGCCGCGGTCGCGGGCCTGTCCGTGCAGATGAGGGAAGACGCGCCATGCTGATCAGGATTCCGGTTTCGGTCGGCGAGCTGTTCGACAAGATCACCATCCTGAAGATCAAGGCGGCCCGGCTGTCCGACGCCGGCCAGCTGGAGAATGTGCGGCGCGAGCTGGAGGAGCTGGAGGCCGTGGCGAAGGCGGCGGTGACGGGCTCGCCGGCGCTGGACGAGCTGGTCGCCCGGCTGCAGGCGATCAACGACGGCCTGTGGGACGTCGAGGACGGCAAGCGGGCGCATGAGCGCGAGGGTCGGTTCGACGCCGACTTCGTCGCCCTGGCGCGTCGGGTCTACAAGGAGAACGACCAGCGCGCGGCGCTCAAGCGCGAGATCAACCGGCTGACCGGCTCGACCCTGGTCGAGGAAAAGTCGCATGGGGGGTGAGCGGGCCGACGACGGCGTCCTGATCATCACCGGCAGCCTGATCGGCGACCTGATCATGAGCACGGGGGCGATCGCCGAGATCGTCAGGCGGCATCCGGGGGCGCCGGTGACGGTGGTCTGTCCCCCCGCGACGGCCGTCCTGTTCCGCCATCTGCCGGCCCGGACCGAGGTCATCCCGCTGGCCAAGAAGAAGCGCGGCGAACACTGGCTGGAGCTGTGGTGGAGGCTGCGCAGGCGGCGCTGGGCGCGGATCTACGACTTCCGCAACAGCGGGGCGGGGCGGTTCCTGAACGGTCCGCGGTCGCTGACGCGCCGGGCGGAGGGGATCGCGCACAAGGTGCTGGAGGCGTCGAGCATTGTCGGCGACGGGCCGGCGTTGGCGCCGGTGGTGTGGTTGACGCCGGCGGAGACGGAGGCCCTGCCGCCGGCGATCCGGGCGGCGAAGCGGCTGCTGGTGATCGGGCCGGGGGCGACGCGGATCGGCAAGGCCTGGCCGGTGGAGCGGTTCGCGGCCCTGGCGGCGCGGCTGACGGGGCCGGGCGGACGGCTGGAGGGGGCGGTCGTGGCCCCGACCGGCGGGCCGATGGACCGGCCGGCGGCGGCGGTGATCGGCGCGGCCGCAGGGCCGGACCGCTTCGTCGACATGACCGGGGCCGACCTGCTGACCACCGCCGCCCTGATGGCGCGGGCCGATCTGTTCGTCGGCAATGACTCGGGGATGATGCATCTGGCGGCGGCGGCGGGGGCGCCGACCCTGGGCCTGTTCGGCCCGACCGACGAGCGGCTGTACGGGCCGTGGGGCGAGCGCGCCGCGGCGGTGCGGGCCCCGGGCGTCGATGTGGTGTTCGGCAAGGTGTCGAAGACGGTCAGTCCGACGGAGAATCAGATGGGCGCCCTGACGGTCGACGAGGTCGCCGCGGCGGCGGACCGGCTGCTCGGCGCGGGGCGGTAGCGGCATGGCGGCGGATATTCCGGGCGGCGGGCGGCGACGGACGAAGGGCCCGGGCGCGCGGCTGCGGCAGGACCTGGTCTGGCGGCTGGAGAGCGTGGGCTTCGCCGGCTTCGTCGGCCTGATGCGGCTGCTGGGCGTGGAGCGGGCCTCGGCGCTCGGCGGCTGGCTGCTGCGCACCCTCGGGCCGCGGACGGGGACGCAGAAGACGGTGATGCGGAACCTGCGCATCGCCTTTCCCGACCTGCCGGCGGCGGAGCGCGAGCAGCTGGCTCTGGATCAATGGGAGCAGACCGGGCGGGCTTTCGCCGAGACGGCGGTGATGGACCGGCTGGTGGCCGAGGACCGCATCGAGGTGGTCGGGCGCGAGCGGCTGGAGGCGATCCGCGCGTCCGGCCGGCCGGTGGTGTTCGTCGGCGGTCATTTCGCCAATATCGAGACCCAGGCGGCGGTCATCGTCGGCGCCGGGATTCCCTGCCAGGTGACCTATCGCGCGGCCAACAACCCCTATGTCGACGTCCAGATCCGGGCGGCGCGGGCCCGTTACGGCATCAGGCTGTTCGCGCCCAAGGGCGGGGAGGGCGCGCGCGAACTGCTGGCCGGGCTGGCGCGCGGCGAGTCGGTGGCGCTGATGAACGACCAGAAGTTCGACGAGGGGCCGGAGGTGACGTTCTTCGGCCAGCCGGTCAACGCCGCCCCCGGCCCGAGCCGGCTGGCGCTGCGGTTCGGGACGGTGCTGCAGCCGCTGTCGGTGGTGCGGCTGCCGGGGGTGCGCTTCCGGGTCACGGCCCATGAGCCGATCACGCTGGAGACGATGGCCGACCGGTCGGCCGACATCGCCCGGGGCGTGCAGGCGATCACGACCTTCATCGAGGCTCGGGTGCGCGAGGCGCCGGCCGACTGGTTCTGGGTGCACAAACGCTGGCCGGACCGGGTCTATGCCGCCCTCAAGGCCGACGAGGGCTGATCAGACCGGCGGCCCGGGTTCGGCGGGCGCGCGGTCGGCGTCGATGGCGCGGCGGAACGGGCCCTGATAGTCCGGCGCGGCGACGCGGCGGCGGTCCGGGCCGAAATAGCCCTCGGTCTTGACGAAGGGCCGGGGCTTCCAGATCACCGACTGGATGCGGTCGAGCACGGCCTTGGCGGTGATGGGCTTGACGAGGAATTCGGTGACGCCGGCGTCGCGCGCCTCATAGACCCGCTCCTTGCCCGAATGGCCGGTCATCATGATGATCGGCAGATAGGGGTTGGCGCTGTCGGGGCTGTTGCGCACCAGGCGGGTGAAGGCGACGCCGTCCAGCGGGAACATCTTGTAGTCGACGAGGGCCAGGTCGATGGCGTGGTCGCGCAGCATCTGCAGGCCGGCCGCGCCGTCGCCCGCCTCCACCACCTTGCGGATGCCCGCCGACTTCAGCACCGCGGAGGCGATGGTCCGCATGTGCGGGTTGTCGTCGATCAGGAGGACCTGGATCGCGGAAAGGGAGGTCGACATGGCGAGGGCCGGAAAGGGGCGTTCGTGGCGCGGAAGGCGGATGGTAGGGACCGATCCCCCCTCCGTCCACGACGGATCAGGGATCAGGGCGCGCCAAACGATCAGGGCGGCCCGACTGTGTATGCGCCAGCACAGGGAGGGCGCGGCGGTCGCGGCCTAGGGCGGCGGGGCCAGACCCTGCCGGGCCTCGCCGGGACCTGCGTAGGCTTCCTGCCGTTCGACCGACCAGTAGCGCAGAACTTCCAGCGGGATGGCGCGGCCGGTGACGGCGCAGGCGACGAACCGCCCGGCCTTCAGCACGGCGAATTCGCCGTGGGCGTAATGGAGGGTGGCGGGACCGGCGTCTTTCTCGACCATGGCCGCAGGCTAGCCCGGCGCGACCGACGGGGACAAGGGCCGCGCTGTCAGAACAGGTCGCCCTGGCCCGGCGGCGGAGCTTTCGGGCGGGGCGGGGCGGGGGACTTCGGGCGCGGCGAGGGGGCGGCGTCCGTCTGGACCCCGCCGTCGATATGGGCGCCGCGGGCGCCGTCGCCGAAGACGAGGCGGACGGCCTGGCCCGGCAACAGGGCGGCGGCGGATGTCAGCCAGTTGCGGTCGGCGTCCTCGACCCGGGCGAAGCCGGGCTTGGGCCGACCGGGGTCGAGCGAGGCGAGGGCCCGGCCAAGGGCGGCGAGGCTGGCCGCGTCACGGTCCAGACGCCCGGACAGGAGCGGCGCCAGACGGGAGCCGACGGCGTCGAGACGCGCGCCGCGCTGGTCGAGTCGGCGCCGCAGCGGCTCGGGCGACAGGCGGGCCGAGAGACGCAGCAGGGCGGTCTGGTGGGCGGCGATGTGCTTGTTCAGGGCCGAGGGCAGGCGGTCGCCGAAGGCGCCGAGGCGGTCGCGGCGGCGTTCCAAGGCCCGGTCCAGCAGGCTTCGCGACAGGCGGCCGGCGACGGTGATCAGCTGGCGTTCGTGCACCGCCACATTGCGCTGCAGGCCGGAGCCGAGCCGGCTGGCGGCGTGGTCGAGGCGCTGTCGCGGCAGGGCCAGCAGGTCCTCGGGGCGAGCGGGCAGGCCGCGTTCGACGGCGCGCAGCCGGGTGCGGCGCTCCTCGATCAGCCGGCCGCCGGCGCGGACGAGGCGGCGGTCGAGGTCGAGCACGGCGGCGCGCAGGTCGGCGAGGACGGGGGTGGCGATCTCGGCGGCGCCGGTCGGGGTCGGGGCGCGGCGGTCGGAGACGAAGTCGATCAGGGTGGTGTCGGTCTCGTGCCCGACGGCGGAGATGATCGGGATGCGGGCGGCGGCGACGACGCGGGCCAGGCCCTCGTCGTTGAAGCACCACAGGTCCTCGACCGAGCCGCCGCCACGGGCGACGATCAGCAGGTCGGGACGCGGCAGGGCGCCGCCGGGGGTCATGGCGTCGAAGCCACGGATGGCGGCGGAGACCTGGCCGCAGGCGGCGTCGCCCTGGACCACAACCGGCCAGACGATGACGCGGCACGGCCAGCGCTCGGCGATGCGATGCAGGATGTCGCGGATCACGGCCCCCGTCGGGCTGGTGATGACGCCGATGACGGCGGGGAAGGTCGGGATCGGCTGTTTGCGGGCCGGGTCGAACAGGCCCTCGCCCTGGAGTTTGACCTTGAGCCGCTCCAGTTGTGCCAGCAGGGCCCCGGCGCCGGCCGCCTCCATGGTCTCGATGACGATCTGGTAGGAGGAGCGGGCCGGATAGGAGGTGATCTTGCCGGTGACGATGACCTCCAGCCCCGTTTCGGGCTGGACGCCGAGGCCGCGGGCCTGACCCTTCCAGACCACGCCGTCGATGGCGGCCTTGTCGTCCTTGAGGGTCAGATAGATGTGGCCCGAGGCGTGGCGATTGACCTTGGAGATCTCGCCGCGCAGCCGGACATGGCCGAAGCGGTCCTCAAGCGTGCGCTTGAGGGCGAAGGACAGCTCCGAGACCGTCTGGGGCGGATTGTTGTCGCGGGGGGCGGCCGGTTCGTCGGCCGGGCCCCCGAAAACGTAGGAGTCGTCGCTCATCGGGAAAGAGTAGCGGCGGGACGAGGCGGGGGCGAGGGGCGGGAGGAACGAAAGGCCGGAGGCGGCATTGGTCCGCGGCGTTCATCGTCAGCAAGGCGAACCGGCTGATGCCGGGTTGAGAGGGCGAGACGGCTCTGGCCGAGACGGCGCCGCGCCGGTGGCCAAGGCCCCGTGCGAGGAGGCAGCGGGGCAGAGTCGTCCGGCCACGCCTGAAGCCGGGAAAAAACAGCGGAGCCTGGCGAAACCGCAGGCCTTGCCGAAGCGTATCCGTGCTGTCTCCGCGCGGGGACTCTCCGGAGAGTTCAGTGTCTTACACCACGGCGGCCCCTGACGAGATGGCCTTTCTGGCCGGTGGCGGCGAGGTCGGCGCGCTTATGCGCGACCATGACTGGTCGCACTCGCCACTGGGTCATCCGTCGACATGGCCGCAGTCGCTGCGGTCGGTGGTCGGGCTGCTGCTGCACTCCAAATTTCCGATGTTCGTCGCCTGGGGCGACGAGCTGAGTTTTCTCTACAACGACCCGTACGCCGAAATCCTGGGCGCCAAGCACCCGCAGGCGCTGGGCGGACGTTTCCACGACATCTGGGCGGAGATCTGGACCGACATCTCGCCCCTGATCGACGCGGCGCTGGCGGGCGAGGCCACCTTCCGCCAGAACCTGCCTTTGGTGATGAACCGCAAGGGCTTCGACGAGAAGACCTGGTTCACCTTCAGCTACTCGCCGGTGCACGACGAGACCGGAAACGTGGCGGGCATGTTCTGCGCCGTCGCCGAGACCACCGGGCAGGTGCTGGCCGAAGCGGCCCTGACCGAAAGCGAAACCCGCTTCCGCGGCATGGCGGACAATACGCCAGTGATGCTGTGGGTGACGGACCCGACCGGCCATTGCTCCTATATGAACGCCCGCTGGTACGCGTTCACTGGCCAGACGCCGGGCGCCGGCGAAGGCTATGGCTGGCTGGACGCGGTTCACCCCGACGACCGTGCGATCGCGGAGGAGGCCTTCGTGCGGGCCAACGCCGAGCAGCGCGACTATCAGGTCGAGTTTCGCGTCAGGCGGGCCGACGGCGTCTATCGATGGACGATCGACGCGGCGGCGGCGCGGTTCTCGGCGACGGGGGAATACCTCGGCTACGTCGGTTCTGTCATCGACATCGACGAGCGGCGGGAGATGGAAACCGCGCTGAGGCATGCGAACGATCGGCTGGAAGAGCGGGTCGCGGCGGCCCTGGCGGAGCGGCACGAGGCCGATGCCCTGCACAGGGCCTATTTCGAAAGCTCCCCGGAGGCGCTGTTCGTGATTGGCGTCGAGCCGGACGGCGGCTTCGTTATCGAGGAAACCAATCCGGCGCACGAGGCGGCCGTCGGGATGAAGCTGGAGGAGGTTCGCGGGCGAAGGCTGGACGCCATCCTTTCGCCGGAACTGACAGAGCAGATCCAGGCGACATACCGGCATGTGGTCGAGACGGGCGCGGTCCACCAGTACCGCGAGGATTTCGATCTGACCGGCGAGGCGCAGCACTGGGATACCTCACTGGTGCCGATGCGAGACCCCGAAGGGCGGATCATCCGCCTGATCGGATCGAGCCGGAACGTCACCCGGCAGGTTCTCGCCGAGGAGGCATTGCGGCAGTCGCAGAAGATGGACGCGATGGGGCAGCTGACCGGCGGCGTCGCCCACGACTTCAACAATCTGCTGACCCCGATCGTCGGGGCGCTGGACATGCTGCAGCGTCGGGGGCTGGGCGGCGAACGGGAGCGCCGACTGATCGACGGCGCGGCGCAGTCGGCGGAGCGCGCCAAGGTGCTGGTGCAGAGGCTGCTGGCCTTCGCCCGGCGGCAGCCGCTGCAACCGGTCGCTGTGGACGTCGCGGGCGTGGTGCGGGGCATGGCCGATCTGGTCGCCAGCACGACCGGACCACAGATCAAGGTGGTGGTGGAGACGCCGGAGGATCTGCCGCCGGCGCGGGCGGACACCAACCAGCTGGAGATGGCGCTGCTGAACCTGGCCGTGAACGCCCGCGACGCCATGCCCAACGGGGGTACTCTGAGGATCAGCGCCTCCGCCGATACGGTGCGGGCCGGAACGTCGAAGCCGCTGAAGTCGGGGCGATACGTTCGCGTCTCGGTGGCGGACACCGGTTCCGGAATGGACGAGGCGACGCTGGCGCGGGCGGTCGAGCCGTTCTTCAGCACCAAGGGGGTCGGGCAGGGCACGGGCCTCGGGCTGTCGATGGCGCACGGCCTCGCCTCGCAGCTGGGGGGCGCGCTGATGATCGCGAGCAACCCCGGTCTGGGCACCAATGTGGAGCTGTGGCTGCCGCAGACCGACGCCGCTCCCGAGGTCCCGCCGCCGCCGCCCGGGGCCAGCGTCATGGGGCAGGCCGGCATGGCCCTGCTGGTCGACGACGAGGAATTCGTGCGGCTGAGCACCGCCGATATGCTGTCCGACCTAGGGTATCGGGTCGTGGAGGCCGGCTCGGCCGAGGAGGCGCTGCGCCTGATCGGGGACCAGCCGGTCGATCTGGTCGTGACCGATCACCTGATGCCGGGCATGACGGGAACCGAGCTGGCGCGGGCGCTGCGTGAGACGCGGCCGGAGCTGACCATCCTGCTGGTGTCGGGATTTGCGGAGGTCGAAGGCGTGGCTCCTGACCTTCCTCGCCTCGCCAAGCCGTTCCGCAAGGACGAGCTGGCCGCCGCCATCGCAGGCCTCTCGTAGACGGCTTTCCGGTCCCCGGCCGGCAAGGCCGGATGCATCCATCCGCCGCCGTCATGCGTAGTGCTTGAAGCGCCTGATTGCCGAGGACCCGCCGACCATGCCCGATCTGCGTAGCCGCTTTGCCCTGCTGATTGCGGGAGCCGTATCGCTCGGCGCGTGCCAGACGGCGCCGGCGGCCAACGCGGGTTTCCTGTCGACCTATGAGGGGCTGGAGACCAAGGAAGGCACGCTGCGGGTGTCGGTGCGCGACCGGCGCGACGAGGGCATGGCGGCGGCGATCGAGCGGCTGTTCATCGAGCCGGCGCAGCTGGCGGAAGGCGCGGCCGAGGGCGTGGCGCCGGGCGATGTCGACTTGGTGCTGGGCGAGGTCGACCGGCAGGTCTGCTATGAGTTGAGCCGGCGCTTCACCCTGGCGCCCGAACGGGCCGGCGACGCGGCGACGGCGCGCATCGCCGTGACGAAGATCGCGCCGACGGGGACCGTCGGGTCCGGGCTGTCCGCCGTGGCCAGCGCCTTCATCCCCGGGCCGATCGGCATCCGCCCGCCGGGAACGACAGGGATGCTGGCGGCCGAGGCCGAGCTGGTGACGGTCGACGGAACGCAGGCGGCGGCCCTGGCATGGGCGCGGTCGGCCAATGTGGTGGGGATGGACAGTCCGTCGCTGTCGCGCGTCGGCGACGCGCTGCAGTTCGCCGAGGTGTTCGGCGATCAGGTGGGCGAGAGCTTCGCCCCGGAAGGCCGCGAGGCGCGGCCGGTGGCCGAGCCGGATCCCTGCGCCCATTTCGGACCGCGCGAGCAGCCGGGCGGCTTCATCACCCGCTTCGTCACCGGCCTTTACGTGCCCGAGACCCAGGGCGTGAAGCCTCAGTCGGAGAAGTAGGCGGGTCGGGCATCCCTGGCCCTATCCCGTCCGTTGTGATGAACCTCCCCGTCAACCCGGCGGACGGAGGGCGTCGAAATAGTGGTTGCCGCCGGCGTCCGTGTGCTGGTCGACAAGACGCAGGCCGGCCTGTTCGAGGGTCTGCCGATACGCGACCTCGCCGAGCGACAGGGAGGGCTGGCCCGTCAGGCTGTCGGTCCAGTCGCAGGCCTGTCGCGGGGCGGTGAACAGGAAGCGGGCGCCGGGCTCGAGGGCGGCGGCGACGCGGGCGATGACGGCGCGCTGGTCGTCGGCCGGGAGCAGGAACACCAGGCCGATGGCGACGGCGCCGTCGAAGCGGCGGTCGAACAGGCGGCTGGTCTCGGCCGGTTCGCAGACGACCTCGGCCGAGGGCAGGCGGCGGCGGAACTCGGCGACGAGGGTCGGGGCGGCGTCGACGCCGAAGACGCGGAAGCCGCCGGCGACGAGGGTCTCGGCGATGGGGGCGCCGGAGCCGCAGCCGACATCGAGCACGGCGGCCGCCGGCGGCAGCTGCGTCGCCCACTGGCGGACGATCTCGACGCCGCGGTCGGTCCGGGCGGCGATGAAGTCCCGGGCGATGGCGTCCCAGCCGCGGGAGGGGTCGGGGGTCATGGCGCGGAGGATAGCATGGCCCTCAGGCTCGGCGACGGGCCGGCCTCGCCGCCCCCGCCTCGTCCGGCCGCAGGGTCAGCACCCGCACGCCGTCGCGGGTCACCGCCACCGTGTGCTCGAACTGGGCCGAGAGCTTGCCGTCGGTGGTGACGACGGTCCAGCCGTCGTCCCGGCTGCTCACCGAGCGGACGCCCTGATTGAGCATGGGCTCGATGGTGAAGACCATCCCCTCTCGCAGGGTCAGGCCGGTTCCCGGCTTGCCGAAATGCAGCACCTGCGGGGCCTCGTGCATCTCGCGGCCGATGCCGTGGCCGCAGTAGTCGCGGACGACCGAATAGCCCTTCTGTTTGGCATGCCGTTCGATGGCGTGACCGATGTCGCCGAGCCGGGCGCCCGGACGGACGGCGCGGATGCCCTTCCACAGGGCTTCACAGGTGGTCGTGACGAGCCGGCGGGCGGCCGGCGTCACCGCGCCGATCGCATAGGTCTTGCTGGAGTCGGCGATGAAGCCGTTCTTTTCGAGGGTGATGTCGAGATTGACGATGTCGCCATCGGCGAGGATCTCGTCGGCGGACGGGACGCCGTGGCAGACGACGTGATTGCGCGAGCTGTTGAGCACGAAGCCGTAGCCGTACTGGCCCTTGCTGGCCGGGCGGGCGTGGAGTTCGTCGACGATGAGGGTCTCGACCCGGTCGTTGATCTCCAGCGTGCTGAGGCCGGCGAGGGGCAGGGCGTCGAGCCAGGTGAAGACGGAGGCGAGCAGGCGGCCGGACTCGGCCATCAGCTCGACCTCGGCCGGGGTCTTGGTCATGCGGCGGCGGCGGTCGGGAGGCCGGCGTCGACGCCAGCGGCCCTGAGTTCGCGCGCCATCAGTTCCTGGAAGCTCAGGCCGGGGTTGAGTTCGCACAGCAGGCCCAGCCTGATCCAGAAGGCGGCCTGGGCGTTGATCGAGCGGCACGAGGCGCGGCTGGCGCGGCGCAGCTGTTCGTGCAGTTCGTCCTCGATGTTGACGATGCCCATGGGGCGCTCCTGAATATACGTTACGTATATGCAGCATATATCCCATGAGGCGCGGTCCGCAAGCCTGCGGAACCGCCACGCTCCGGCGCCGTTGCCGCTGGATGCCCGCAGACCTGCCTGACACCGACCCCGCCGACCGCGACCCGCGCGAACAGGGGCTGGAGCGTCGCAGCGGCGGCGCCGCCCTGAGTCCCTGGCTGGTGATCGGCGGCATCGCCCTGCTGGCGGTCGTCGTCTACGTCGTCTCGGCGCTTTGATCCCTCTTCCAAAGGAAATGACCATGAATCGACTGACCCTCGCCGCCGTCTCCCTGCTGGCCCTCGGCGCCGCCGCCTGTTCCGATCGCGAGGAGGACGTGGCCATCACCCCCGAGCCGGGCGCGGCCCCGATCGCGGCGCCGGAGGCGACCGCCGAGGCCGCCACCGGCGCGGCGGCCCTCGCTTTCGGCATGACCCGCGACCAGCTGGAAGACGCCGATCTGATGTCGCTGAACAACACCGATCTGGGCGACGTCGAGACCCTGGTGCTGGACGCCAACGGGACCCTGACCCACGTGGTCGTCGAGCTGGAAGGTCCGGGCGACCTGATGAAGGCCGTGCCGCTGGCCAATCTGGGCGTCGGCGAACAGGTCGACGGCAGCGCCATCGACCTGACCACCGACCTGACGGCCGCCCAGCTGACGGCCCTGCCGAACTGGACCCCGCCGGCGCAATAACCACGGCGGACGCTTGACCGGCCTCGCGGGGCCGGTCATTGCGCGGGTATGAACATCCTGCTGGTGGGGTCGGGCGGTCGCGAACACGCCCTGGCGTGGAAGATCGCCCAGTCGCCGCTCGTGCGACGGCTGGTCATCGCGCCCGGCAATCCCGGAATGGACAAGCTGGGCGAGCGCGTCGCCCTGAAGGTCACCGACGCCGACGGCCTGTGCGCCCTGGCGCGCGAGATGAAGGCCGATCTGGTGGTGGTGGGCCCCGAGACGGCGCTGGAGGCCGGGCTGGCCGACCGGCTGGCCACCGCCGGCATCGCCTGTTTCGGGCCGACGAGGAAGGCGGCGCAACTGGAGACCTCCAAGGCCTTCTCCAAGGCCTTCATGGAGCGTCACGAGATCCCCACGGCGGGATACGGCGTCTATGAGCGGCTGCACGAGGCGCGCCAGGCGCTGTCGGTGTTCAAGCCGCCCTATGTGATCAAGGCCGACGGCCTGGCCGCCGGCAAGGGCGTGGCCATCAGCCCGACGAAGCGCGAGGCCGAGGGCGAGATCGAGCGGATGCTGGGCGGCCGTTTCGGCACGGCCGGGGCGCGGGTGGTGATCGAGGAATTCATGGACGGCGAGGAGGGCTCGCTGTTCGCCGTCTGTGACGGGACCCGGGCCGTGCTGCTGGGCGGGGCCCAGGACCACAAGCGCGCCTACGATGGCGATCTGGGGCCCAATACCGGCGGCATGGGCAGCTATTCGCCGGCCCCGGTCTTCACCCCGTCTCTGGTCGAGACAGCCGAACGCGAGGTCGTCGGACCGGTGCTGGCCGGCATGGCGCGCGAGGGCATGCCCTATCGCGGCGTGCTGTACGTCGGGCTGATGGCCACCGCCGAGGGGCCCAAGGTGGTCGAGTTCAACGCCCGCTTCGGCGATCCGGAATGCCAGGTGCTGATGATGCGGCTGGACGGGGACATCGTGCCGCTGCTGCTGGCCTGCGCGCGCGGCGATCTGAGCCGGGTCGAGCCGCCGGCGTTCCGGCCCGAGACGGTGATCTGCGTCGTGCTGGCCGCGACCGGCTATCCCGACAGCCCGCTGGAGGGGTCGATCATCCGCGGGGCCGAGCAGGATTTCGGCCCGGATGTGCAGGTGTTTCACGCCGGCACCCGGCGCCGGGACGACGGCCAGCTGGTCGCCGCCGGCGGGCGGGTGCTGAACGTCTGCGCCCGGGGCAGGGACATCGCCGAGGCCCGCCAGCGCGCCTATGCGGCGGTCCGCAAGATCGACTGGCCCGGCGGCTTCCACCGCACCGACATCGGCTGGCGGGCGATGGACCGGGACGTCGGCGCGTCGGCGACATAGGCCCGTAAGTAGGGGTTTATACGTACGCGCCGTTTAATCGGGCTTTCAAGGCGCCGTGACAGGCTTCCGGGACACTCACCTGGACGGATCCATGAAAGCGTTGTCGATCGGCGGACGTATCAATCTTCTGACCCTGCTGTCGGTGGCCGGGCTTCTGATCGTCCTCGGCCTGTCGCTGATGCGGCTGGACGCCGTCATGCGCAGCGAGATCGCCGACCGGACCCGCAAGACCGTCGAGGTGGCGCACGGCGTCGTGGCCCACTATCACGCCCAGGAGCAGGCCGGCCTGCTGACCCGGGCCCAGGCCCAGTCGGCGGCCAAGGAAACGCTGCGGGCGGTCCGCTACGGCGGGTCGGACTATTTCTGGGTCAACGACATGCATCCGCGCATGATCATGCATCCGACCAACCCCCGCCTCGAAGGCACGGACATCAGCGGCAACACCGACGCGGACGGCGTGCGCATGTTCGTGGAAATGGTCAGGGTCGTGCGCGAGGACGGCGAGGGCTTCGTCGGCTATCAGTGGAACAAGCCGGACGAGACCGCCGCCTCGCCGAAGATCTCCTACGTCAAGGGGTTCGCGCCGTGGGGCTGGGTCGTCGGCTCGGGCGTCTACACCGACCAGGTGGCGGCGGCGGTGGGCAAGGCCGCCCTGGGCCTCGGGGGGCTGGCGCTGGTGGTGATCCTGCTGATGGCCGGCGGCGGCTGGCGCATCGGCCGCTCGGTCTCGCGCCCGGTCGTGGCCCTGTCGCACCGCATGCGCGGGCTGGCCGACGGCGACCGGACCTCGGACATTCCCGGACTGCGGCGCGGCGACGAGGTCGGACAGATGGCGGCGGCCCTGGAGGTGTTCCGCGATGCGGCGATCACGGCCGAGCGGCTGGAAGCCGAGGCGGTGACCGCCCGCGAGGCGGCCGAGGTCGAACGGGCCCGCAACCAGCGTCAGGCCGACGCCGCCGCCGAGGAGCAGGCGATCGTCGTCGAGGCCCTGGGCGAAGGGCT
>JAXHTU010000087.1:0-13350 GCA_034189955.1 Pseudomonadota bacterium
CCGGGCTTAGTTTCGAAAGGGCCTAAAGGGTGAAGGCCGCGGGGCCGAAAACTGGCAAGACCCGCACCGCCCTGTGATGCCCGCCCCGAAGCGCTCGGAAGACGCGATCACGGCGGAGCGCGGACGTTCAGCCGAAAATTCACACAGGCTCCTGCAACGCGAAAGCAGGGAGCCAACGGTTCCGGGCCGACCGCCCGCGCTCCGCCGACCTCCCCACCTTTTCCGGCCCGCCGGCAGAGGCCGCGGACCCATGCCCGTTTCTCCCTCCCCGCCCCGGCCAGGGATGTCGACGCGAAGCGGCGACAGGGTGGGGGCGGCCGGGCAGGGCCGCGCTCGCCTCGCCCCGCCGTCCCCGCCCGGTCGCTGCGCGACCTCCCTCCCCGGGACGGGGAGGGGGAACCGCTCTCAGGTCTTTGACAATCGAACCGTAACGGCCCGCCTCAGGTGATGTGCTTGGCCGCGGGGGGATCGCTGGCCGGGAAGCTCTCCTCGATGCTTTCGTCGATCAGGGCCTCCTGCCGGTTCTCGGCCTTGCGCTCGTCCTCGCACAGCTGGTCGGGCTTGCCGGTCTTGCGGTCGGCCTCGCGGGCGTAGGCGATGTCGTCGGCCGGGGCCTGCTGGTGTTTCGGGTTGGGGGTCTCGGTCATGATGCGCTCCTCAATTCTTCGGATGATCTTCGTCGCCGTCGGGGCCGTAGCCCAGGGCGGATATGTCGTCGTCGGACAGGCGTTTGGCTTCCCAGTGGGCGGCGCTGGCCTGGGCCCCGCGGGCGTTCCGCATCAGGCCTGTGTAGACCAGCTCGACCTCGTCCGGTCCGCTCTCGCCGCCGCTCCCGGCGTCGATCTCGGTCAGACGCTCGCCGTCGACGCCCAGCAAGGCGTCGGCCTCGGCCTCGATGCCCGAGGCGCCCAGCTCGTCGTCCACCTCGTCGATGGCGTCCTCGTCGAAGGGCTCCTCGTCGGCGTCCCCGTCCAGCTGGGTGACGTCCAGCACCGGGTCGGCCTCGTCCAGCAGGACATCGCCGTCCCCCTCATCGTCGATGTGGGTTTCGTCAAAGGTTTCAGACTGTTCCTGATCGTCGGCGTAGTCGTCGGGTTGCGGCACGGGAACCTCCATTGCTGGAGGAACAACGCGGCTGAGTCAGGCGGCGTTCCAGCCTTCGGCCACCGCCCGGTCCAGCGCCGCCCGCATATCGGCGATCACCCCCGGCCAGCCGTCCACCGCCCCCCGCACGAAGATCCTGACGCCGGGGTAGAAGACATAGCGATCCGTCTTCATCAGGTGCCAGTCGTCCGGCGCGGCCACCAGCCAGGTCCGGGCCCCGCAGGCCGCGGCGATATTGGTCCCGGCGATGCCCGGACCGATCACCAGGTCGCAGGCGACCGACAGGGCCGCCACATCCTCGAGATCGTCCTTCAGATTGATCGGCGGGGTCCACAAGGTCACGCCCGCGGCCTCGGCGGCGGCGAGATCGTCGGTCACGTCGCCACACTGCAGATTGACCATCAGACAGCCCGGCGTCCGCAGGATCGGCTCCCAGCGCTCGAAATTGGCGGCGAAGAAGGCGGCCCGCGCCCCGCCCATCACCAGACTCTTCCAGTGCAGGCCGATCTTCAGCGCCGGGCCCAGCCGGTCCAGCTCGGCCTTCCAGTGCGCCACCCGCTCCGGGTCGGGCCGGATATAGCCGTTGTGCGTCGGAAACGCCGCCACCGACGGGCGGTAGACCGTCATCAGGCTGGCCATGGGCGTCCAGAATTCCGGGGCCTCGTCCGCCGGAAGATCCTCGATGAAGGGCACGTAGCGGGTCAGTCGGCCCTCGAGCCGCACCGCCTTGTGGCCGCCGACGATGGCCGTGGGGAAGCTGCGCTGGAACAAGCCGGTCATCCGCGTCTCGACCGCCACATAGACCTGGCCGTCCGGTCCGACCGCGTCGATCACGTCGTTCAGACAGTTGGCGAACACCAGTTCGTCGGCGATGCCCTGCTCGCCCACGACCAGCAGCCGCCGGCCGCGGATGTCCTGTTCGGCCGGCTGCCAGCGTGGCGCCGGAACCGCCACCTGCAGGGCGTCGGGCAGATGCGGGTCGAAGCGGACTTCATAGGCCTCGAAGCCGTCGGGCAGCTGGCCCTCGGCCATCAGCATGAAGGCCCGCGCCATGTTCATCATGGCGACCTCATAGGGGGTGTCGGCCCCGGGCAGGGCGGTCTCCAGATCCTCGATCGCCCCGGCGATGTCGCCCAGCGGTCGCCGGACGTTGGCGCGGTTGTAGCGCGCCTTGGCGAAGCCGGGGTCCAGCCGCAACGCCTCCTCGAAGAAGGTCAGCGCCTCGTCCAGTCGACCCTGGTCGTTCAGCACGGTGCCGAGGGTGTTCCACAGGATCGCGCTCTCCGGCTCGATCTGCAGCATCGGCCTCAACGTCTCGATGGCGTCCGCGTAGCGCTGCTGGTCCCGCATGACGCAGGCCAGGTTGTTGGTCGCCTCGATATGCCCGGGATTGGCCGCGAGGAATTTGAGCAGCAGCTTCTCGGCGATGTCGAGATAGCCGAGCCGCTGCGCCAACCGGCCCAGGTCGTGGGCGATGTCGGAATGGTCGGGAAGGCGCTGCAACGCCGCTTCGTAGGCGTGCAGCGCCGCGCCGAACTGGTTGATCCTCTCCTTGCAGATCGCCAGCACATGCCAGGCCAGACCGCTGGTGTCGTCCAGCCGGAGGGCGGCGAGGGCGCGCTGCGCCCCGCCTTCGAAATCGTTCAGCCGGATGGCGGCGAGCGACGCCTTCAGCAGTTCGACCGCCTTCTTGCGCGATTTGGCCGACCGGCTCGACCCGGCCGCGAGCGATTTCGAGAGCCGGCTGATGGCGGCGGGCGAGGCGGCGTCGCCGGCCATGCCCTGCGCCGGCAGCGCCGGGGCGTGGGCGGCGTCTTCGGCGGCGCGCGAGGAGGACTGCGTGGCGGTCATGAACGACTCGGACTGTGACGATGCGCCACCTAACCGTCGCGGCACACAATACATGGTTAACCACGACCGTTTAACGTGCGTTTGTTCCCGGCTTCCTAACGTCGCCGTGCGCCTGTTCAGGAGACGCCCCGAATGCCGCTGAAGCTGTCGCTGAAGCCCGGTGAGAAATTCGTGCTCAACGGAGCCGTCGTGCAGAACGGCGATCGCCGCGGCGTGCTGATCCTCCAGAACAAGGCCAGCGTGCTGCGTGAGAAGGACATCATGCAGCTGGAGGACGTCACCACCCCGGCGCGGCGGGTCTATTTCCCGGTCATGATGATGTACCTGGACGAGGCGGTGGCGCCCAAGGTCTACGACGAGTTCGCGATGCGCCTGACCCAGTTCATGAGCGCGAGCCGCAATCCGCAGGTGCTGGCCGACTGCGTCGCCACCTCCCGGCACGTCATGGCGCGGGAATACTACAAGGCGCTGATGGCCGCCCGCAAACTGGTTGATTACGAGGAAGATCTGGCCGATGTCGCTTCAGGCGTACAAGACCGCGGCGGCGCGGGCTGAAAACCCGCGTGAGTTGGAGTATCGGCTGTTCGGGCAGGTGACCCGGGCGCTGATGCACGCCTCGACCGTCGACAAGAGCGATGTCGCCACGCGCATCGACGCCCTGGACTGGAACCGGCGGCTGTGGTCGACCCTGGCGACGGATTGCTCGGATCCCGGCAACGCCATGGACAAGAACCTGCGGGCGCAGATCATCTCGATCAGCCTGTTCGTCAGCCGCCACTCCTCCGCCATCATGCGCGGCGAGGAGGGGTTCGACGACCTGATCGACATCAACCGCATGGTCATGCAGGGCCTTGCCGGCCCCGGCGCGCAGGCGGCCTGAACCTAGCCGGCCCGGCGGATCAGTTCGTCGGCCAGCTCGGCGGTCAGATAGCCGTCCGCCAGTCGTCCGGTCGCCATCTGCCATCGACGCAAGGCCGCGCGGGTATTGGCCCCGATCACCCCGTCTACGCCCTGGGTGTCATAGCCCATCGCCGTCAGGGCGCGCTGGGCGCCGATTCGCTGGTCCCGTGACAGCGGGCCGTCGTCGGGCCAGGCGCCGACCAGCCCGGGCCGGCCCTGGATGCCGTCGGCGGTCAGGCCGATCGCCAGGGCGTAGCTGACCGAGTTGTTGTAGCGCCGGATGACATAGTGGTTCGGCAGGGCGAGGAAGGCCGGTCCGCGCGCGCCTTGGGGCAGCAGGATCGTCGCCTCCTCGCCGGCTTCGGCGGCGTTGGGCGCGCCGCCATGGGCGAGGGTCACGCCCCGTGCGGCCCAGTAGGACCAGGGATGACGCGCCCCTTCGGCGTCCGCATAGTCGAAGTTCGAGGGCAGGACGACCTCATAGCCCCAGCCCTGACCGCGCTTCCAGCCGGCCTGGGCCAGCAGGTTGGCCGCCGAGGCGAGGGCGTCGGCGTCCGAGCCCCAGATGTCGACCTTGCCGTCCCCGGTCTCGTCGACGCCGAGACGCAGATAGTTGTCGGGCATGAACTGGGTCTGGCCCATGGCTCCGGCCCAACTGCCCTTCAGCCCGGCCCGCGACCGGCGGCCGTCGACGACGATGTCGAGGGCGTGCTTCAGCTGCCCCTCCGCCCAGTCACGGCGGCGGCCGTCATAGGCGAGGGTGGCGAGGGAACGGATCACGTCGTTGTCGCCCTGCACCTGGCCGAAGGCGGATTCCTGGGCCCAGATGGCGACGAGGATTTCGGAGGGCACGCCATACCGCTGCACCACCGCCCAAGGCACCCGGTCGGTGCGCTGGCGGCCCTGGGCGATGCGGGTGGCGGTCACCGCGTTCTGGACATAGGCGCCGGCCGGGCGGCTGAATTCGGGCTGGTTGCGATCCAGCCGTATCACCGACGGATCGGGCGTCAGGCCCGCCAGTTCGCTCTCGTACTGCGCACGGCGGGTCCCGCCGTGGCGGGCGAGGAAGCCCTGCTTCCAGCCGTCGAAGCCCGCTTGATCGACCGGCCCGGAGACCGGCGGGATCGGGGCGGGCGTGGGCGACGGACCGGTCGGCGCGGGCGCCGGGGCCGGGGTGGGCCCGGGCAGCGGCGGCTCCGGCAGCATGGGCGCGCAGGCGGCGACGGTTCCGATGAGGACAAGGCGAAGGCTGAAACGCATGATGGGCAAGCTAGTCTCCCCGGAGGCCGGGGCCTCATAACAAGTCCGCGAGTCTGGCGCGTCAGCCCGGGGACATACAGCGCCCGGGTGGAAAAAGCGTTGCCGTGCATCGCTCTGATCGCTGTCGTTAACCGTCAATCTCCTCGGCGTGGTAACCGGTCGGGTCGTACAGGGCGCAGGCTCTCTGAGACCGATACGGCCTGGTGGCGGAGGGGCGACGCGTCGGGCCCGCAAGCCCGAAGACCCTCCGTTCGACCCGGAGGCCAGGCCTCCAATCCGCTGTGGCGCCGCCGCTCGCGGTGCGACCCACAAAGCCGCCGCCTCCTGTTGACGGCTGAAGGAAGCCTCTCTATACGCACCGCTCCGCCGCAGGTCCGCCCGTTATTCCGGGAAGGACTTGGGGCTTTTCTGTTTTGCTTTGCCTCAGGACGACGACCATGAAGGTCCGCAGCTCGCTCAAGTCGCTCAAGGGTCGCCACCGCGACTGTAAAGTCGTGCGCCGCAAGGGCGTCGTCTATGTGATCAACAAGACCGACCCGCGCTTCAAGGCGAAGCAGGGCTGATCCTGCGCTCGAACAGGCCGCGACCGCGTCGCGGCCGGTAGCGCACAAGGATGGTCTATCCACAGGTCGCGGGCCTTGTCCGCGGCCTTTTTCGTGCCCGATGTTGAGCCGGCCGGACAGGCGTGGTTAGCGTCCGGCCTCTGTTCCGTTCCCGCTTTTCAGGAGTCCGCCCGTGGCCGACGACGCATCCTTCGACGCCAGCCCCGACGTCCTGACCTCGGCGGCCCAGGGCCGGCTGCGCACCATCATCGAGCGCATCGAGAGGCTCGAAGAGGACAAGGCCGCCGTCATGGCCGACATGAAGGAGGTCTTCCTCGAGGCCAAGGGCGAGGGCTACGACGTCAAAATCCTGCGCAAGGTCATCCGCATCCGCAAGCAGGACAAGGCCAAGCGCCAGGAAGAGGACGCCATCCTCGACCTGTACATGGCCGCGCTCGGCGAGATCTGACACTGAAGCGAACCGGCTTCGGCGGCGGCAAGGGCGGTTCGAAGAAACCGCCCACGAGCCCGTTCGAGGCCGAACGCAAGGCGGCCCGGCGCGCCGCCCTCAACGCCATGCGACGCGCCCGTCGGGCCGCCGAAAAGGCCGGCATCCCCCTCTCGGAGTGGGAAGGCGAGTTCCTCGATTCCGTTTCGGAACGGGTGAAGACCCACGGCCGCGCCTTCGGCGACCCCGAACTGGGCGCGCCCGGTCAGGCCCTGTCGGCGATGCAGGGCCGCAAGCTCAAGGAAATCGCCGCCAAGGCCCGCGGCGAGGAGCCGAAGCGGCGCTGGGGGCGCAAGGCCCCCAGGCCCTCCGACGACTGATCAGAACAGGATCTTGCGCAGCGACAGGCTGATCGTGCGCCCCTCGGGATCTAGGTAGTCCGGCTGATAGTTCAGCGGCGTGTCGCCGTCCGCGCTGGTCACCTCGGTGCGGCTGTCGAACAGGTTGCGCACGCCCAGTTGCAGGCGCGCGCCCTTGAGCCAGGAGTATTTCTCGACCCATTTGGTCTGGGCTCCGAGATCGATGAACATGTTCAGATTGACGGTCGCCAGGCTGGAGAAATTCAGGTCCGGACCGGTTCCGCCGTCGATGCGGGTGCCGTCCAGCCAGTTGGCCTGGACGAAGGCGCCCATGCCGCTCTTGAACACGCCGCCCTGCGCCTGGATTTCGTGCCGCGGACTGCCGCCGCGGCTGGAGGTGGCCGCGCCGTCCAGCAGGTCGAGGATCGGCAAGCCCTCGGCGATCAGGATCTGATCCTGGATGCGGTAGGTGTGATAGACGGACAGCATGTAGCGGCCCTGACCGGCCTGCATGCCGCCGCCGCCGCGTCCACCGCCGCCGCCGCCCATGCGAACCGTCGGTCCGCCGCCGCCCTCTCGCGCGCCGCCCCGGGGGCCAGCGCCGCCGCCCGGCCCGCCGCGAACGACCATCGGACCGCCGGCTCCGGGCTGAGCCGCCGCGGTCGGCGTCGGCGTGCCGAAGGCCTTGGAGAAGTTGAAGCCCGTGCGTAAATCCTCGCGCTCGGCGCGGGCGAAGTTGATCGGCCGGGAATCGATCGCCACCAGGTCGCCGTCCAGATTGCGGGTGAAGCGGCCGGGCAGGGCGGCTTCAAGATCCGGAGTGATGGTCGGGAAGCTGTTGATCGGATTGTCGGTGGCGTTGCGCGTCCAGGTCGAGCTGATCGACAGGTTCTCTTCCTTGAACGGCCGCAGGGTGACGCCCGCCTTCCAGACCCGGCGGTCCTCGGCGTCGAGGTCGGCGTTGCCGCCTTCGACCCGACTGACCAGCACCGTCTCGCCGGTGGCGAAGTCGAACACCGGCACGTTGGGCGTCGAGATGACCGGGTCGTTGAGTTGCCCGATCGACGGCGCGCCCTGCTCGTCGGTGTAGCTGACGAGGAAGGAGACCATTTCGACAGGCGTCCAGTTCACGCCCAGGCCCAGGCTGGCCAACCCGCCGAAGTCCGACAGGTCCTCATAGCCGGCGTTGAAATTGACCGACAGATCGCCGAGTTGCGGCAGGACACCGGTGCGGGTGCTGGCGATGGGCAGGTCGAAGCTGGCCTGGCCGCTGTAGCGGTCGCGGGACTGCGAACGTTCCGTGGTCACATTCGAGCGGGTGCTGATCGAGTCCAGCGAGCGGGTGTCGGCGCCGAACTTGAACGTCGAGGAAATATCGCCGGCCGGCAGTTCCCAGATATCCCCGTTGAGGACCACTTCGGTGGCCAGCACTTCGGACACGGAGTTGGCCGTGTCGTTGGCGGTCCGGGTGAAGTCGGCCGGGACGAGGGGGGCGAACGGATTGGCCCCCGCGTCGCCGACGTCGAGGCGACTCTGGAACAGCGCCGGGTCGTAGCCCCGGCCGGTGACGGTGTCGGTCTCGACCCGGTCGTAGTCGCCGGACCAGGTCCAGCGCCAGTCTTCCCCGAGGAAGCCATCGACGAGGACCCCCGCGCCCGTCGTCAGCGAGTCGGTGCTGCGACCCAAGGCCGCCGCGTCGTCGATATAGCGATAGACCAGAACGTCGTCGGAGAAGGCCGAGTACGGGTTGCTCTCCGGCAGGTTCAGCGCCACGCCGGGCAGGCCGTTGAAGCTGCGGCTGCTGTTGTCCTCGAGGCTGCCGCTGAAGGTGATCTGTGTCGTGCCGTCGATGTCCCGCTTGATCGTGCCGCCGAGGGTCGTGCTTTCGGTGGCCGACATCAGGGTGCGGCTGGTTCCGAGATCGCCGGTCCGGGGGCCGCCATAGGCGGCGGCGAAATCGCCGAGACTGTATCCGCTCGTCGGGACGGGGGCGATCGTGGCGATTTCGCCGACCAGTCCGGACAGGGCCGGGTCGATCTCGGTGTCGAACGGGTTGCCCGAAATATTGCCGATCAGGTCATAGGGCGTGGAGCCGGGATCGCGGTCCAGGTCGCGTTCGCTCTCGAACAGCGGCGTCGCCTTTTCATGTTCCAGCTCCATCGACCACCGGTCGCCGCCCGCGATGCGCAGGACGTTGGCCTCGAGTTCGGTCACCGAACGGCCGCCGGCGGTTGGGACGCGGCCTTCCAGCTGGGTCGTGACCGAACGGAAATTGGCCTTGAGGACGAAATTCACAACCCGCTGATCGGCCCGGTAGCCGTACTGCAGGGCGACTTCCTCCGGC
Organism: Pseudomonadota bacterium; assembly: GCA_034189955.1. Lineage (GTDB taxonomy): Bacteria > Pseudomonadota > Alphaproteobacteria > Caulobacterales > Caulobacteraceae > Brevundimonas. The sequence continues at coordinate 8,809 of JAXHTU010000087.1, forward strand.
AGGATGTCGACCCGCTCGATGGCCTCGGGCGGCAGGCCGCGGATCTCGCGGAAGCCGGAAATGCGCCGTCCGTTGACCAGCATCACCGGCTGGCCGCCCGATCCGCGCGAGCTGCGCGTCACGGGCTCCAGATAGGTCAGCAGTTCAGCGATGCTGGCGGCGCCATAGGACTGGATGTCTTCGGCGCTCAGCGTCAGGTCCGGCGGTATGTCGCTGTCGACGCTGCCTCGCGGTCGTTGGCCGGACACGGTGATCGTGCCCAGATCGACGGCGCCTTCGAGGTCATCCTGCCGGGCGGCCGGGGCAGACGTTGCGTCTTGAGGCTCCGCGTCCCGGGGCGTCGCCGCCGGCTCCGAGGCGGCCGGCGCGGGAACCTGCTGCATGGCCGGTTGAGCGGCGGGCGCCGGCGCGGTCTGGATCACGCCGGCCATAAGGCCGGACAGGGCGGTGGTCACGAGCAGCATGCGGCGGGGTTCCGGGAGGGGAGAGACGAGGGGTTGAACGTGCCGCCCCCGCATTTCCGTCGTGTTTCAACGCGGAAACCAGCCTTGGCGCCGTCGATCCTGTCGCACGACCTTCCCGCCGGACCTGAGTGAACTTTCGTTCAGGTTGCGGTCCTTCCGGAGGCGTGGCCGTCCGGCCTCAGCCCGCGTCCCGGATCGCGCCCTCGAGCCCTTGTTCGCGGACCTTGCGATAGAGGGTCGAGCGACCGATGCCGAGGCGTCGCGCGATCTCGGACATGTGACCGGCGTAGACCTCGATGGCGTGCTGGATCAGGTCGCGCTCGATCTCCTCCAGCGTCCGCAGGTGGCCGCGCTCGTCGAGAATGCGGATCGGGGTGTCGGGGAGGGGCGGCAGCTCCACGCCCGCGGCCAGCATCGCCGACAGCCTGTCGACGCCCTCGGCGTCGGGCCCGCCCTCCGCCGGCAGGAAGGGCGCGGCGACCCCGGAGATGGCGGGAAAGTCGTGCGGCTGCAGGAACGGCGAGTCTGACAGCACGATGGCCCGGTAGATGGCGTTCTCCAGTTGGCGCACGTTGCCCGGCCAGTCGAAGGCCGACAGCAGGGCCAGGGTTTCGGGCGCGCAGCCGGCGACGCGCTTGCCTTCCTCGACATTGAACCGGCCGATGAAGTGGTCGACCAGGGGCGGGATGTCCTCGCGGCGGTCGCGCAGGGCCGGGGCCTCGATCGGGAAGACGTTGAGGCGATAGAACAGGTCCTCGCGGAACCGGCCCTCGCGCACCTGTTCGGCCAGGTCGCGGTTGGTGGCGGAGACGATGCGGACATCGACCTTGACCGAGCGCTTGGAGCCGACCGGGTCGATCTCGCCCTCCTGCAGGGCGCGCAGCAGCTTGACCTGCATGTCCAGCGGCAGTTCGCCGATCTCGTCGAGGAACAGGGTGCCGCCGCTGGCTTCGGCGAACTTGCCCAGATGCTTGTCGCTGGCCCCGGTGAAGCTGCCCTTCTCGTGGCCGAACAGGATCGACTCGACCAGATTGACCGGCAGGGCGCCGCAGTTGACGGCCACGAACGGTTTGCCGCCGCGATCAGAGGCGCCGTGCAGGGCGCGGGCGATGACTTCCTTGCCGACGCCGCTCTCGCCGGTGATCAGCACCGGAATGCCCGATTTCGCGGCGCGCAGGCCCAGCGAGCGGACCATGCGCATCGGCGCGCTCTGGCCGACCAGATCGTCGAACGAGGTGCGGCCGCTGACATGTTTCTTCAGCCGCCCGACCTCGGCGGTCAGCTGGGTCAGCTGCAGGGCGTTGCGGACCCCGACCAGCAGCCGCTCGGCCGAGACCGGCTTGACGAAGAAGTCCTGCGCCCCGGCCTGCATGGCCTTGACCACGGCGTCGACCCCGCCCGAGGCGGTAAGCACGATCACCGGGGTGGCGACGCCGGCGGTGCGCATCTCGGCCAGGGCCTCCAGGCCGCTCATGCCCGGCATGATCATGTCCAGCAGCACGACGTCGGCGCCGCCGCCCCTGGTCAGCCGGTCGATGGCCTCGCCGCCGGATTCGGCATGGACCACGGCGTAGCCCTCGCGCTCCAGCACCGCCTGCGCCAGGCGGCGCTGGGTGGGATCGTCGTCGACCACGAGTACGGTCCTGGCCATGGGGCGTCCTTCAACATCACGATCTGGCCGGTCCTCGTTGCCGCGGGACTGGCTCATTCCGGGACGTTTTAGGCCTCACAAGGTGAAGATCGGGTTGTGCGGGGTGGTGAGCGCAGGGTTAACGGGGGGCGGGCGCCGTCGCTCTTGGCGCGACGACGGGGTCGCAATCCATATTGCGTTCGAACGGCGCGGGGCGGAGACCGCCGACCTCCAGGTCCGGCCACGCGGGCGCGACAGGCCGCGCCTCATCCTTGCGCAAAGCGTCCCGCATGTCGGGCCGGTCGGGATCGGTCCGCCCCCGGCACCGGCTCGGCGACCACTGCCCGGTCCGCGACCAGGCCCCGGCCGCGTCGCGGGTCCACAGCTGGATTGTCCATTCATTGGCCACCAGCACTTCCGGCGCGCCGTCGCCGTTCACGTCCAGGGCGCGGGCCACGCAGCCGGCCTGGCCGACGCACTGCGCCCGCTCGTCGGTCGGAGGGACCGGAACGGCGAATCCCTGCGGCAGGGTCGCGCCGGCGGGAGCGACCTCGAACGCCGGTGTCCGGTTGGGCGATCCGACGTCCGCGTCGTCCCAGCGGTTCTCGACCGCCTTCACGTTGCGGGCGCTGCGCGCGACCACCGGGTCCGTGGAGCGGGTCAGCCGCTCCAGCGCCGCCTCGCCGGCCTTGCCGCTCTGGAAGCGCAGGAAGCGGTAGTCGAACTGGTCCGGCGCGACCGCGCCGCGCTCCAGCCGGGCGACCTGATCGGCGACCGACAGACGCGCCGGGTCGGCGATCGGGCTGAACAGGGCGAGGATGACGACGATCTCCAGCACGGCCGTCGCGACATTGGTGCGCTCCAGCGGCCGCATCCAGCCCGCCCTCTGGCGCCAGAACGGGCTGAGGGCGGCGAAGCCGTAGCCTGCGGCATAGGCCCCGCCGATGACCGCGCAGGCCGCGGCGATGATCCGGTCCGGCGTCAGCCCGTGCTGACCGATGCGCAGGGCCAGGCCCCAGAAGGCGATGATGACCAGCGGGGTCAGCAGCACGGCGGCGACGCGCACCGCCCCGCGCAGGATCGCCGGCGGCAGATTGTCGGCGCGCCCGTCCTGGTAGGCGGTGTTGATGAGGATGATCAGGGTCGCCGCCGCCGAGAGCACCAGGGCGGTGGCGCTGCCCGTCTCCCAAAGGCCGTCCAGACCGGTGAACGGCAGGGCGGCGAGGAAGCCGGCGACCAGCACCGTCATCAACAGCAGCAGCCACGACAGCAGCATCAGGGCGACGCTGCGCACCCCCCGGATCAGGCCGTCGCGCACATCGGTCAGATGCACGGCGGTGGCGAAGACGACGGTGGTGACCGGGATGGAGAACCAGTCCTGGCCGATCAGATCGCCGAGGAAGTCGAGGCCGATGACCTTGAACAGGGCGGAGCCGAGGAACAGCAGCAGCCAGAAGGCGCCGGTGAAGCCGATAGACAGAACCAGCTGCACCCCGGCCTTCCACGCCGTGTCGAAATAGGTCGGGAAGGCGGCGATCCACCGCCGCTCGAGGTCGGCCGGCAGCACCAGATGGTGGCCGATGAACAGGGCCGTGGCGGCGAACAGGGGCATCGGCCACGGCAGGAAGGGTGGCCGGCTGCGCGGGCCGTACTCGATAATCGTCTGGGCGCTGACGCCATGCCAGCCGAGAAGGGCCAAGAAGGCTGTGGCGGCCAATACCCAGCCGAGCAGGACTGGCATACGCATCCGTCCGACGCCGGCGAGCAGCAGCACCGGGATCATGACCAGGATCATAGACAGTGGCCCGAACAGCTCGGGCACGGTGGCGGGCCACTCGACGGTAGGACAGGCGCCGGGGCGCACGTCGTCGCACAGCGACCCGAGCGCCTCCACAGACTGATATAGCCACCACAGGGCGGCTCCTTGGGCCAAACCGATGGCGAGGCGCACCCAGACCAACTGCGGTGATCCAGTGCGGCCGAGACTGTCGCGGCCGGTGGCTTCCGTGGCGTCCGTCATGCGATCCTCCCCGATCAGGCCGCATGTGAGCCGGTTTCACCGGCCTTGGCCATAGCCGCCGCTTGAGTTCCCGCCGGTTCCGTGTATAGAGCGCGCCTCTTCCGTCGCAGCTTTTCGCCGCGGCGGTCCTGTCCGAGAACTTCGGGGCGTGGGGGTCACCCAGGCCATAAATGTCAGAGAGCCCTCTGACGCCGTGGGGAGATGGGGATGCAGACGACCACGTCACCCGGTTTCCGGGGGCACGGGGTTCGAGCTTCCTTCGGACATTACGACCGGCCTGAACGCTTCGCAGCGATGCGCGGCGCACTGGCCAATCCGTCGTCGGGAATAAGCCCGGCGGCGAATACCAGACTGGAGACCGCAATGGACCGCGCTCAAAAAGCCGAGTCGATCGAGACGCTCAAGGGCGTCTTCGCCGACGCGGGCGC
>JAXHTU010000088.1:0-13323 GCA_034189955.1 Pseudomonadota bacterium
GCCCTCGAAGATGCGGTGCAGGGCGTCTTCGAGGCGGTCGGAGCGGACGGGGGGCATGGGGGCTAGGGGCTAGGGGCGAGGGGTGAGGAATGAGGGATTAGGGTTCAGGGATTAGCGAGCCAACGGAATCGACAGTGCGTAGGCAGCATGGTCGCAGCATCTCCCACGAATCCCTAGCCCCTAGCCCCTAGCCCCTAGACCCCAGCCCCCAGCCCCCAGCCCCTACCACGCCCCCATCTCCCGCAGCCGCTTCGCCAGATCCTCCGGCACCTCGCCGGCGTCGAGCGAGGACAGGTCGGGCGGGGCGTCCTTGAGTTCCAGATAGCGCCAGCCCTGGAAGGGGCGGCGGGCCTGGGGGGCGGTGCGGATGACCTCGGGCGACAGTTTGATGTGGCACATGGAGGTCTTGCCCTCGCCCGTGGTCGAGACGTCGAGGATCGGCATGCGACAGGTCACCGAGCCCTTCATGACCCAGAACAGGGAGCCGCCGTCCTCGAGTTCGGCGGCGCGCTTGGGCGTCATCCGGGTTTGGACGGTCAGCCATTCGCCCTTGGCGGCGCGGCGCTCCAGCGTCTCGACCCTGGCGACGCCGACGCACAGCTTGATCATGTGGAGGGACATGGGCGGGGGTTAGCATTGTCGCGGGGCGGGCGGGAGACAGGATGGCGGGAAGGGCCTAGAAAAGACCCATGAGACTGGAACGGCGCAGTGTGATCGCGGGAGCGGCCGGCCTGGCCTGTCTCGGGCTGGCGCCGCCGGCCGTAGTGCGAGTGAGAAACGGGACCATGTACGGACTGATCGGCAAGATGACCGCGATCCCGGGCCAGCGCGACGCGTTGACGGCGATCCTGCTGGAGAGCCTGGGGCGGATGCCGGGGTGTCTGAGCTATATCGTCGCCCATGATCCGGCCGACGCCGACGCCATCTGGGTGACCGAGGTCTGGACCGACGTGGCGGCGCACCGCGCCTCGCTGCAGGTCGACGAGGTCAAGGCGGCGATCCGCAAGGGGATGCCGATGATCGCGACGTTCGAGGACGCGCAGGTGACGACGCCGGTCGGCGGGGTGGGGCTGGTTCACCCCTGATCCGCTGGCCCGGCCTCATTGCAGACCGTCATCCTCGGACTTGATCCGAGGATCAGACGCGGAGCCTGGCTGTGCGCCCGGGATGGCCCGACCGATTGCGCCGTGACGCCGACCCTCCCGCACCGGACGGTCTGACCCTCGGGTCAAGCCCGAGGGTGACGGCGAGGGTAAGTCAGTCGCCAGCCGTCACCACCGCCAGCACCGTCCCGTCCGTGACCTGATCGCCGAGGGCGACGGCGATCTCGGCCACGACGCCGTCGAACGGGGCGACGAGGGCGTGCTCCATCTTCATGGCCTCCAGCACGACGACGGGCTGGCCCTTCGTGACCGTGTCACCGGGTTTGGCGGGGGTGGCGACGATCTTGCCGGGCATGGGGGCGCGGAGAGAGCCGTCGGAGGCGGGGCCGGCGGCGGAACCGGCTTGAACCGCGAACGGGCTGCCGGTGACGGTGAGTCCCCTCTCGAAGACCATCGACGGCGCACCCTCTCCTCCGAGACGGTAGCCGAACCTGTGGCCGCCGGGTTCGACCCCCATTTTGGGGTGAATGCCCTTGAGCCGGTTGCCCGGGATCATTGAAACTTGGTGGGATTTTCCCGCATGGCTGACGTCGGTTTCGCTCCCGCCAAACCTCGACCCAAGGCGGGCGAGATATTTCTCGCCTTCTACAACGGCTGCCACTGTCGATGACGGCGCAGCGTTTAGCCGGAAGCCGTAACTTCCTCTCCCTGAAGACCACGCATCGGAACGCTCGCCGCGATCGACGGCCCAGATGATGTCTTGTGCGACCATCTCCAGAACTGCAGCGATCGCTTCAGGCGAAGCTGCAGGAATAAGTTCGTCGCCTTCGGCCCCGATGAACCCCGTATCCACATCGCCAGCGACGAACCGCGGATGCTTGAGGCAGCGGACGAGGAAGCCGGCGTTGGTCTTCACCGGCCAGACCTCGACCGAGGCGCAGGCGTCGGCGAGATCCTCGGCCGCCTCTTCGCGGGTGTCGGCGTGCACGATCAGCTTGGCGATCATCGGATCGTAGAACTGGCTGACCTCGCCGCCCTGTTCGACGCCGGTGTCGACGCGAATCCCGTCGGGCATAACGAAATGCTCGAGCTTGCCGATGCTCGGCAGGAACCCGTTGGCCGGGTCCTCGGCGTAGAGGCGGGCCTCCATGGCCCAGCCGTTGAGGGGGATGTCGGCCTGTTTCAGCGGGATCGGCTCGCCGGCGGCGATGCGCAGCTGCCATTCGACCAGGTCGACGCCGGTGATCGCCTCGGTGACTGGGTGCTCGACCTGCAGCCGGGTGTTCATCTCCATGAACCATATCCGGTCGGCCTTCAGGCCGTCGGAGGCGTCGGCGATGAATTCGATGGTGCCGGCGCCTTCATAGTTCACGGCGCGGGCGGCGCGGACGGCGGCGTCGGTGACGGCTTTGCGGGTGGCGGCGTCCATGCCGGGGGCGGGGGCCTCCTCGATCACCTTCTGGTGGCGGCGCTGCAGGGAGCAGTCGCGCTCGTGCAGGTGGACGACGGTCCCGTGGCTGTCGCCGAACACCTGCACCTCGATATGGCGCGGGCGGGTGATGTATTTCTCGATCAGGACGCGCGGGTCGCCGAACGAGGACTGGCCCTCGCGCTGGGCCGAGGCGAGGCCGTCGGCGAAGTCTTCGGCGCGGTCGACCTTCTTCATGCCCTTGCCGCCGCCGCCGGCGACGGCCTTGATCAGCACGGGATAGCCGATGGCGTCGGCTTCCCGTTGCAGGCGTTCCGACGACTGATCCTCGCCGAGATAGCCGGGGGTGACGGGCACGCCGGCCTCGATCATCAGGGTCTTGGCCGCGTCCTTCAGGCCCATGGCGCGGATCGAGGCGGGCTTCGGGCCGATCCAGACGATCCCGGCGTCCATGACGGCCTCGGCGAAGTCGGCGTTCTCGGACAGGAAGCCGTATCCGGGGTGGATGGCCTCGGCGCCCGTCTGTTTGGCGGCCGCAAGGACCTTGGCGGCGTCGAGATAGGATTCGCGGGCGGGGGCCGGGCCGATCAGCACGGCCTCGTCGGCCTCGCGCACGTGCAGGGCCTTGGCGTCGGCTTCCGAATAGACGGCGATGGTGCGCAGGCCCAGGCGGCGGGCGGTGCGGAAGACGCGGCAGGCGATCTCGCCGCGGTTGGCGACCAGGACGGATTTGAACATGGCCCCGGTTTAGAGCGGCAGGGGACGAGGGTCGAGGGTCGAAGACGCCGTCAGACCGTCTTCAGCAGGCGCACGAACTCACCCGTACTGAGATCGCCGTCCCAATAGCCGACCAGGGCGGCCTCGTTGAGCTGTATCCAGGCCGCGACCCGCTTGAAATCAGCCGTCGCCAACGGGCCTTCGATGACGCGCGGTTCGGGGCGCACGCCGACGACGGCGGTGTCCTCAATGACCATCCGGTCACCATGCGGGCGGCAGACCTTGACCCGCACATCGTGGCGGGCGCTCCCCTTCGGACTCACCCAAACGGTCATGGGAAGGCCGGTGTCGCGAGGATACAGATTCGCCATCTCGAAAAGCGCGTTCTCCTCTTCGAGGGTTGGTTCGGCGTCGACAGGCCGGTGCAGGTTCATGATCCCAATATAGCGGAACGAGGTTCTTGCGTCACTCCGCCCAGCGCGGCTTGCGCTTGTCGAGGAAGGCGCGGACGCCCTCCTGGCCCTCTTCGGAGACGCGGGCGCGGGCGATGCGTCTGGCGGTGTCCTCCATCAGGCCGTGGTCGATCTTCTGGCCCGCGACGTCGTTGACCAGACGTTTGGCGTCGCCCATGGCGCCGGGGGCGTTGGCGGTCAGGCTGTCGGTCAGCATGGAGATGAACTCCTCGACCGAGCCTTCGGGCAGGACCATGTCGATCAGGCCGGCGTGGGCGGCGTAATCGGCGTCGAAGATGTTGGCGGTGAGGAACAGCTGGCGCGCGCGACGGGCGCCGATGGCGTCGACGACATAGGGGGCGATGGTCGCCGGGATCAGGCCCAGCTTGACCTCGGTGAAGCCGAAGCGGGTGCCCTCGACGGCCACGGCCATGTCGCAGGCGGCGACGAGGCCGGCTCCGCCGCCCATGGCCGCGCCCTCGACGATGGCCACGGTCAGGGCCGGGATGTCGTGCAGGGCCTTGAGCATCTTCGCCAGACCCATGGCGTCGTCGCGGTTGTCGCCCTCGGACCAGCCGGCGGCGTCGGCCATCCAGCCGAGGTCGGCGCCGGCGCTGAAGGTCCCGCCCGCGCCGCGGATGAAGACCGTGCGCACCCGGTCGGCGCCCTGCAGCGTCTCGAACGCCTCATAGAGGGCGGAGACGGTCGGGCCGTCGAAGGCGTTCTTCTTCGCCGGGCGGTTGATGGTGACGAAGACCACGCCGTCGGTGGTCGAATCGATCTGCACCAGGTCGTCGTTGGCGTCGGGCGCCGGGTCGGACAGCAGGGGGTGGGCGATGGCGTTGATTTCCGCCGCCTCGGCGTCGGTGATGTCGAGGGCGTTCAGATCGGCTTCGGTGGGGGTGCGGTCGGTCATGGTGGTCTCCGGATGCTGCAGCGGTATAACGCGTGATCGGCCGAACGGAACATGGGGGAAAGTACGATGGCGATCAGCGCCGCCGACCGCATCCGCCGCACCAGCGTGGCGAGCGTCCACGTCCACTATGTCGCCAAGGCGGAGAAGAAGGGGCGAGGGCGGGCCGAGGTCGACGCGGTGATCCGCTGGCTGACCGGCTATTCGCAGGACCAGCTGGAGGCGCTGCTGGCGGACAAGACCGATTTCGAGACCTTCTTCGCCGAGGCGCCGGCGATGAATCCGAACCGCTTCCTGATCACCGGCGTGATCTGCGGCCATCGCGTCGAAGCGATCGAGGACCCGTTCATGCGGGAACTGCGCCACCTCGACAAGCTGGTCGACGAGGTGAGCAAGGGGAAGGCGATGGAGAAGGTGCTCAGAACGCCTCCCGCCTGATCACATTCGGAATATCCCGAAGGTCGTCTCCGGGATCGGGGCGTTCAGGCTCGCCGAAATCGCCAGCCCGAGTACGTCGCGCGTCTGGGCCGGATCGATCACCCCGTCGTCCCACAGCCTCGCGGTGGCGTGGTACGGATTGCCCTCGTCCTCGTATTTCTGGCGCACGGGCGCCTTGAAGGCCTCGGCCTCCTCCGGGGTCCAGGTCTCTGCGTCGCGGTGGACGGTGGCCAGCACGGCGGCGGCCTGTTCGCCGCCCATGACGCTGATGCGGCTGTTGGGCCAGGTGAAGAGGAAGCGAGGGCTGAAGGCGCGACCGCACATGCCGTAGTTGCCGGCGCCGAAGCTGCCGCCGATCAGGACGGTGAATTTGGGCACTTCGGCCGAGGCCACGGCGGTGACCAGCTTGGCGCCGTTCTTGGCGATGCCCTCGGCCTCGTATTTGCCGCCGACCATGAAGCCCGAGATGTTCTGCAGGAAGACCAGCGGGATCTTCCGCTTGCAGGCCAGTTCGATGAAATGGGCGCCCTTGAGCGCGCTTTCCGAGAACAGCACGCCGTTGTTGGCGAGGATGGCGACGGGATAGCCCCAGAGGCGGGCGAAGCCGCAGACCAGGGTGGTTCCGTACAGGGCCTTGAACTCGTCGAACTCCGAGGCGTCGACCAGACGGGCGATGACCTCGCGCACGTCATAGGGGGCGCGGACATCGTCGGGGATCAGGCCGTACAGCTCCTCGGCGTCATAGGCGGGGGCGCGCGGCTCGCGGACGTCGAGGTCGACGCGCTTCACCGTGTTCAGGCTGTCGACGATGGTGCGGACGATCTCCAGCGCGTGCTCGTCGTTCTCGGCGACATAGTCGACCACGCCCGAGCGGCGGCCGTGGGTTTCGGCCCCGCCCAGCGCCTCGGCCGAGATGACCTCGCCGGTGGCGGCCTTCACCAGCGGCGGGCCGGCGAGGAAGATGGTGCCCTGTTCGCGCACGATCACCGTCTCGTCCGACATGGCCGGAACATAGGCGCCGCCGGCGGTGCAACTGCCCATGACGCAGGCGATCTGCGGGATCGACTTCGCGCTCATCCGCGCCTGGTTGAAGAAGATGCGGCCGAAATGGTCGCGGTCGGGAAAGACCTCCGCCTGGTGCGGCAGGTTGGCCCCGCCGGAGTCGACCAGATAGACGCAGGGCAGGTTGTTCTGTTCGGCGATCTCCTGGGCCCGCAGGTGCTTCTTCACCGTCATCGGGAAATAGGCGCCGCCCTTCACCGTCGGGTCGTTGGCGACAATCATGACCTCGCGACCCGAGACCCGGCCGACGCCGCAGATCATGCCGGCGCCGGGGGCCTCGCCCTTGTACATGTCATTGGCCGCCAGCTGGCCGATCTCGAGGAAGGGCGAGCCGGGATCGAGCAGGCGTTCGACCCGGTCGCGCGGCAGCAGCTTGCCGCGGGCGACATGGCGTTCGCGGGATTTCTCGGGCCCCCCGAGGGCGGCCTCGGCCACGCGGGCGCGCAGCTCGTCGCGCAGGGCGCGGTTATGGGCGTCGAGCGCCTTGAAGGCGGGGCTGTTCGGATCGATGGCGGACGTCAGCTTGGGCATGCGGCTGGTTTAGGGCGCCGTCCGTGCTGGCTCCATAGCTTTCGTCATCCTCCGGCGCTCCGCAGGAGCGACCGGGGGAGCCAGCGGCGCCGCGACGGCGGCGAAACACCGGCGCTCCCGACAGGTTCGCGCTCGCGCGCGCCGCTGGGTCCCCCGGTCTCGGCTTCGCCTCGCCGGAGGATGACGAAAGAGAAGGAGAGCTTATGTCAGCCCCACGCAAATCCAGTTGACCCGGCCCGTTCCCCGTGGCCTGTCGCGCGGCCCATGTCCCTGCTCAGCCGCCAGACCCGTTCCACCCTGAAAGACCTGCTGCACCTGGCGTGGCCGGTGGTGCTGGCGCGCATCGGCATCATGACCATGGGGCTGACCGACGCCATCGTGGTCGGCAACTGGTCGGGGCTGGAGCTGGCCTGGAGTTCGCTGGCCATGACGCCGACGATGATCGTGGTGACCACCGCCGTCGGCCTGCTGATGGGGGTGCAGGTGATGACCGCCCGCTTCCTCGGCGAGGGGCGGCGCGGCGAGGTCGGGGCGGTGCTGCGGCGCGGGGTCAGCTATTCGCTGTGGCTGGGCTTCGGCTCCATGGTCGCCCTGATCCTGCTTGGACCGTGGGCGCTGCGCAATCTCGGTCTGGCCGACGGCCTGGCCGAGGGGGCCTCGCCGGTGCTGATCATCCTCGCCCTGTCGATGCCCGGCTATCTGGTCAGCGTGGCGGCGCAGCTGTTTCTCGAGGCGATGCACCGGCCGCGCGCCGGCATGTGGGCCATGTGGGTGGCCAACGGCGTCAACCTGGCGCTGAACCTGCTGCTGGTGCCCGACGTGCTGGGGCTGGGCTTCGACGGCGCCGTGGCGGCGGCCTGGGCGACGCTGTTCGCGCGGACCTCGCTGGCGGTGTTCCTGATCGTCTATATCGTGCGCATGCCCGAGGCGCGGGCGCTGGGGGTGTTCGACCGGCCGCGGCGCGACCCCGTCGCCGAGCGCGACCAGCGCAAGGTCGGCTACGGCGCCGGCAGCTCATATTTCATCGAGGTGGCGGCCTTCGGGGCCATGACCTTCATCGCCGGCCAGCTGGGCGCGATCGAGACCGCGGCCTGGACCATCGTGCTCAATGTCTCGGCGATCGTCTTCATGGTCCCGATGGGGCTGTCGGCGGCGACGGCGGTGCTGGTCGGCCAGGCCTACGGGGCGAAGGACGGGCGCGGGGTGATGCGGGCCGGGCTGGTCGGCGTGGCGGTCGTGGCGGCCCTGACCCTGACGGTGGCGCTGGTGTTGTGGCCGACCGCCTCGTGGGTGGCCAGCGCCTACAACCGCGATCCGGCGCTGCTGGCGGTGGTGGTCCCGGCCCTGGTGCTGGCGACGCTGTTCTTCGTCGCCGACGGGATCCAGGTGGTCTCGGCCTCGGCCAATCGCGCGGCGGGCGACGTCTGGTGGCCGACGATCATGCATTTCGCCGCCTACAGCCTGATCATGATGCCGCTGGGCTGGTGGTTCGCGCACGAGATCGGGGTCGACGGACTGGTCTGGGCGGTGATTCTCGCCAGCCTCGTGTCGGCGACCCTGCTGACGGGGCGGTTCGTCAGGGTGGCGCGGCGGCTGGCGTAGGGGTGAGGGGTGAGGGATGAGGGATGAGGGATGAGGGATTAGGGATTAGGGATTAGGGATTAGGGATTACGGGCCAGGGACGACGAGAGGCAGGGTTGCGATATGCCGCCGCACTCGCCACTAACCGTGACCTGTCCTTCATCCCTCATCCCTAATCCCCAATCCCTGACCCCCGGCCTCCATGTCCCGCATCCTGATCACCTCGGCCCTGCCGTACATCAACGGCATCAAGCACCTCGGTAATCTGGCCGGGTCGATGCTGCCGGCGGACGTCTGGGCGCGGTTCAAGCGCGCCCAGGGTCATGAGGTGCTCTACATCTGCGCCACCGACGAGCACGGCACCCCGGCCGAGCTGGCCGCCGCCGCCGCCGGTCAGGACGTGCGGACCTATTGCGACGAGCAGCACGAGATCCAGAAGGCGGCGGGTCAGGCCTTCGGGCTCAGCTATGACTGGTTCGGCCGTTCCTCGAACCCGCCCAACCACCGGCTGACCCAGCATTTCGCCAATGTGCTGGAACAGAACGGCCTGATCGAGGAGCGGGTCGACCGGATGATCTATTCGGTCGACGACGCCCGCTTCCTGCCCGACCGCTATGTCGAGGGCACCTGCCCGCACTGCGCCCACGTCGGGGCGCGCGGCGACCAGTGCGACAACTGCGGCCGGCTGCTGGACCCGACAGACCTCATTGACCCGTATTCGGCGGTGTCGGGCTCGAAGAACCTCGAGGTGCGCGACACCCGCCACCTGTATCTGCTGCAGACGAAGCTGGAGCAGCGCATCCGCGACTGGATCGGGTCCAGGACCGACTGGCAGACCCTGGCGAAGTCCATCGCCCTGAAACACCTCGACGAGGGGCTGATCGACCGCGGCGTCACCCGCGACCTGAAATGGGGCGTGCCGGTGGTCGGGCCCGACGGCGGGCCGCGGCCCGGCATGGAGGGCAAGGTCTTCTACGTCTGGTTCGACGCCCCGATCGAGTACATCGGCGCGACCGAGGAATGGGCTGATGCGACGGGCCGGACGTGGCGCGACTGGTGGCGCACCGACGAGGGCGCCGACGACGTCCGCTACGTCCAGTTCATGGGCAAGGACAATGTCGCCTTCCACACCGTCAGCTTCCCCGCCACCATCCTCGGCTCGGGCGAGCCGTGGAAGACGGTCGATACGCTGAAGGCCTTCAACTGGCTGAACTGGTACGGCGGCAAATTCTCGACCAGCCAGAAGCGCGGGGTCTTCATGGACCAGGCGCTGGAGCTGCTGCCGGCCGACTACTGGCGCTGGCACCTGACCGCCTATGGCCCGGAAGGATCGGACGCGGCCTTCACCTGGGAGCAGTTCCAGTCGACGACCAACAAGGACCTGGCCGATGTGCTGGGCAACTTCGTCAACCGCATCGTCAAATTCGCCGAGAGCAAGTTCGACGGCGTCGTGCCCGAGGCCGGCGAGCCGGGCTTGCTGGAGGCGAAGCTGGAGGCCGACGTCGCCGCCGGCATCGCCGAGGCGACCGCCGCCTTCGAAGCCATGGAGTTCCGCAAGGCCTGCCAGGCCCTGCGCGCCGTCTGGGTGCTGGGCAACGAATATCTGCAGGAGGCGGCGCCGTGGACCGCCTTCAAGACCGATGTCGACCGCGCCGCCGTCGGCGTCCGCACCGGTCTGAACCTCGTCGCCCTGTTCGCCCGGCTGGCGGCGCCGGTGACCCCGTTCTCGGCGGAGAAGATCGCCGCCTCGGTCGGGGCGACGGACCTGTCGTGGCCGGCCCCCGACGATCGTCTGATTGACCGGCTGCCGCGCGGGCAGGCAGTGTCGGCGCAAGGGGTGCTCTTCACCAAGATCGAGGACGCCCAGGTCGCGGAATGGTCCGAGCGCTTCGGCGGGGCCGACTAGCAGGAGTTCGTTCGATGTGGCTGCCGGTCTTCCTCGCGATGTCTGGCGTCACCGACGTCGCCCCTCCAGAGCGGGAGGCCGCGGTCATCGCCGCCTGTGCGTCCTGGAACGCCGGGCGCGAGGCGGAGGCGCCGCCTCGGACCCACCGGGTCGAGCCGGACGGCCTGTGTTTCGCCGGGGACATTACGAGCGAGAGTTCGGCCGCCTTCGTCGAGACGCTGTCGGGCTTCGACCCCGCCACGCCTCTTGTCGTCGTGGTGATCTCCGAAGGCGGCGAGGTGAACGCGGGCATGGCGATGGGCGAGGCTCTGGTTCCCTATACGGCGACCGTGGTGGCGCACCGGGTCTGCGCCTCGTCCTGCGGCAACTATCTGTTCACCGCCGGCGACCGGCGGGTGATCGATGACGACGCCCTGCTGCTGTTCCACGGCGGGGCCCGGCTGATCGACGAGGCCGAACTGCGCGAGGCGATCGCGCCCCAGGTCCCGGCGGATCAACTGGAGGCGCAGATCGCGGGGGTCCTCGCCGACCTTGAGACGCAAGTCCGGCGTCAGGACGCCTTTCTCGAGCTCGCCGGGGTCGACGTTGACCTGTTTCGGTGGATGGCGGGGTTCAACGATCTGACCGAGGACGCCTTCTTCGCCCTGTGCCCGGTTCGCGACCCGCGGATGGTTCTCTACTCCGACCGGCTGCTCGCTGAACACGGCGTCGTGGTCCACGAGAATCGGGGTCCGCATAGCGACGAGGCCGTGGCGGAGGGGATCGCCGCGCTGGGCCATCCCGGGTCCGCCTGCCTTATGGACTGACGGCTCAGCTCGCGGGCGGCGCGACGGTCGCGGGCGGCGGCGTGTCGGCGGGCGCGGACGACGTCGGCGTCGGCGGGGCGGGCAGGGCGCTGTCGTCGGTGCGCACGCCCTTCAGGTGCTTGGCCGCCTCTTCCTCGCCGATGTCGAGGAAGGCCGGGGCCGCGGCGTTGAATTCCTCGAGCCGGTCGGTGCGCACGATCACCGAGCGGGCCCCGTCCCAGATCATGTGCAGGGCGACGTAGAGGACGACCACCAGGCCGACATAGCCGATCCAGCGGTGCTTGCTCAGCAGCTTGGCGATATAGGTGGCGGCCACGCCCATCAGGGCGATCGACAGGATCAGGCCGAAGACCATGATCCACGGATGGTCATGGGCGGCCCCGGCCACGGCCAGCACATTGTCGAGCGACATGGTGATGTCGGCGATCATGATCTGCAGCAGGGCGGCGCCGAAGGTCTTGCGCTTGAGTCCCAGCTCCTCGGGCGACGGGCCCTTGCCGTGCTCGATGGCGAGAGCCAGCTCGAGCTCGCGCTCCGCCTCGGCCTGGTCGTGGGTGCGCTGCTCCTGCAGCTCGCGCCACATCTTCCAGCAGACCCACAGCAGCAGCACGCCGCCGGCCAGCAGCAGGCCGATGATGGCCAGCAGCTGGACGGTGATCAGGGCGAAGCCGATGCGCATGACGACGGCGGCGGCCAGGCCGATCAGAATGGCCTTGCGGCGCTGCTCCTGCGGCAGGGCGGCGGCGGCCAGACCGACGGCCACGGCGTTGTCGCCGGCCAGCACCAGATCGATCATCAACACCTTGCCGAGGGCGGTGGCCTGGCTGGCGAGTTCGGGAGAGAGGAAATCCATGATTGGCGTCTAGGGCAGGAGGGATGGGATGAGCAAGACGGCTGGCGGCGTTCAGGTTCCGCCGCGGGCCCGGGTCGATTCATAAAGCGCCACGGCGGCGGCGTTGGACACGTTCAGACTCTCGAATCCGCCGGGCATCGGGATGCGGGCCATGACGTCGCAGTGTTCCGCCACCAGACGGCGGACGCCGTCGCCTTCCGAGCCCATGACCAGCACCGTCGGCCCGCCGTCCAGGGCCTGTTCCAGCGTCAGCTCGGCGTCCCCGTCCAGGCCGACGGCGCGCCAGCCGAGATCGGCCAGCTTCTCCAGCGCCCGGCTCAGATTGGTGACGCGGGCGCACGGCAGCCGCTCGGTCGCCCCGGCGGAAGCCTTGGCCAGGGCTCCGGCGAGGGCGGGGGAGTGGCGGTCCTGGACCACGATCCCCTTCGCCCCGAAGGCGAGGGCCGAGCGGAAGATGGCGCCGACGTTCTGCGGATCGGTCAGCTGGTCCAGCATGACGATGACGCCGCCCTCGCCCGGCCCCGGGGCGGGGTCGGCGAAATCCTCCAGCGCCACGCCCTCCAGCGGCTGGACCTTGAAGGCGAGGCCCTGGTGCACCGCGCCGGGCGGCAGCATCCGCTCCAGCGCCTGGCCGTCGATGACTTCGATCTTGTGGCCATGGGCGGCATTGTCGCGCTCCAGCTCGGCGGCGCGGTCGGCGGTCGCCAGCAGCCGGCCCATGCCCTTGCGCGCCGGATTGGCGAGGGCGGCGAGCACCGGATGGCGGCCCCAGACGAAATTGTCGGCGTCGATCTTGCCGCCCCGCGGCGCGCGGGGGGCGGAATCAGCGGAGCGGGTCGGGGGATTGGGGTTCCAGCCGCCGCTCCCGGGCGCGCCCTTGTCGGCCCCGCGCGGCCCGCCCGCACGCCCGCCGGGCTTGCCTCCGAAGGCCGGTTTTTTGACCGGTTTCCGGTCGTTGCGTTCTGGATTTCTCGACACTATAAGACGCCCTCCGATTTGGAGCCCTGAGGGCTTTCGGGTCTGGCGCCCCTCCTAAACCAGGCGACGCGGGACACCGAGAGCTTTTGTTGTTTCGCCGACCGAAAGGTGGGCGAGGCATCGGTCCGACGGTTCGAAAAGCGCGCTGGGGGAATGTCCCGAGCGGCAAAGGGGGGGGACTGTAAATCCCCTGCGTAAGCTTCGCAGGTTCGAGTCCTGCTTCCCCCACCACGCGCTTTCGAAACGACGGTCCGGACCCCATATCGGTTCGGCGGCGAAGGGCTCAGGCGCCCGACGCCGTCTCCGTGCGGGTATAGTACAATGGTAGTACAGCAGCCTTCCAAGCTGAATATGTCGGTTCGATTCCGTCTACCCGCTCCAGAATTCTCAAGCTGACCCAATCGCCCCGCCCCGGGCCACAGGAGTTTTGGCCATGGCCAAGGAAAAGTTCGAACGTAACAAGCCGCATTGCAACATCGGCACGATCGGTCACGTCGACCACGGCAAGACGACGCTGACGGCGGCGATCACGATGGTTCTGGCCAAGGCCAGCG
>JAXHTU010000089.1:0-12997 GCA_034189955.1 Pseudomonadota bacterium
CGAGCTTCTCGACCACGATGACGTCGCCCGGTTGAACCCGGTACTGCTTGCCGCCGGTCTTGATCACCGCGTACATGTTGAAGCCTCAGCGAAACGCAAAAAGAATAAGCCCGACGGGGGTCCCCCTCGGGCGAAGAGCGGCGACATAGACGCAGAGGGCTGTCCGAGTCAACGCGGACGGGCGAAAAATCCGGGCGCGACGGGCGCGGAAACCTTGCCACGCGGGCGCCGCGCGCGCCAAGTGGCGCCCCGTTCCCGGAGCTCGCCCATGTCGACCCGCATTCTCCCCGCCCTGGCCTTCGCCGTCCTCGCCTTCGGGGCGGCGGCGCCCGTCTCCGCGGCGGATCCCGTGTTCACCCCCACGGCCTGCCCGGCCGACTGGCCCGCCGGCGTGCGCGACACCACCTGCGGAACCCTGACGGTCGACGAGTCGCGGGACGGCGCGCCGGGCGACCGCCGCATCGACATCGCCGTGGTCATCCTCAAGGCCAGCCGGCCTTACATCGACGCCTCGGGTCAGGCCCTGCCGCCGGTGGTCATGTTCCATGGCGGCCCGGGCGGGGCCCTGACGCCCGGCGCGGGCAATCTGCTGCGCGGCCTGCAACGGTCGCCCGACCTCGCGGCCGTCGACCAGGATCTGATCCTGTTCGACCAGCGCGGCGGCGGTCGGAGCGCGCCCTCCATGGATTGTCCGGGTGTGCAGCTGACCGACGCCGGCCCGCCGTCGGATCGGGACCGCGACGCCCTGATCGCCTGCCTCGAGGGCTTCGAGGCCGAGGGCGTCGATCTGGACCAGTATAATGTGAAGGCTGTCGCCGCCGACGTCGCCGACCTCGCGAAGGTGTTGAACCTGACGAAGATCGACCTGCGGGGCGGCTCCTATGGTCCGCGCGTCGAGGCCGCCGTCATCACCCACCAGCCGCAGATCGTCCGCGCCGTGGTGATGGATTCGCCGTGGCCGCCGGAGGGCAATTGGGCCGTCGGCACGCCGGAACAGGTCTCGGCCGCCGTCCGCCTGATCCTTGCCAAATGCGCCGCCCAGGCCGACTGCGCCGCCCGCCATCCCGACCTGCAGATTCGCTTCGAGGCCGAGGCCCGCCGCTGGCTGGCGGGGCCGCGCACCGGCGAGGACGGCAAGACCTGGACGGTCGACGACCTCTCGGCCTTCCTGATGGACACCACCTACGACCGCACCGGCGTGCGCCGCCTGCCGGCCGACCTGGAGAAGATCATCGCCGGCGACCTGTCGCCGGTCGCGGACATCGCAGAGGACCGCACCTATTATTTCGAGGGCCAGCACATGGCCTATCTTTGCAAGGAAGAGCTCCCGTTCGAGTCCCGCGAGCGCCTGGCCCGCGGCGCCGCCGGCGACCCGGTGGCCGAGGTGCTGGTTCCGTCGCTCAGCCGGCTGTTCGACGTCTGCGCCGCCTTCGACATCTCGTCGGCGGACCCGGTCGAGAACGCCCCGGTGGTCACCGACATCCCGACCCTGTTCGTCGCCGCCGAGATCGACCCCGGCTGTCCGCCCGCCCTGACCGAGGCCGCCGCGAAAGGCTATTCGAACAGCCAGGTGGTCATCGTCACCAACGCCACCCACGGCGTCATCAACGCCAGCCGCTGCACCGTCGACATGGCGCGCGACTTCCTGCGCGACCCGACCCGGCCCGTCGACCGCAGCTGCCTGCCCGCCGCCGACACGCCGCTGGACTTCATCGAGGACGCGCCGACCGCCTGATGCCAGAAATCGCTCGACTGTTATAAAGTAACACGCTAGAGTGAGCGGCGATGGGCCCCTCCGATCTCCAGCCGACGATGATGGTCTCGCTTCTCGGCGGCGCGTTCGTCACCGCCTTCCTGCACGCGGCCCTGCCGACCCACTGGCTGCCGTTCGTCCTCGTCGGCCGGGCCCAGCGCTGGAGTCTGGCCCGGGTGCTGGGCGCCGTGGCGACGGCCGGCCTCGCCCACATCGTAACGACCGCCGCCGTCGGCGGTCTGATCGTCGTCGCCGGCCTCGCCCTGGAGCAGTGGATTTCCGGCCTTCTGCCGCATCTGGCGGCCGTGCTGCTGTTCCTGTTCGGCGCCTTCTACCTCGCGCGCGCCACCCTGCTGAAGGCCCAGCCCGCCGGAGGCCCGAATGTGGACGCGCCCGAGCCGCGCGTCTCCGACGCCGCCGCCTTCTGGGGTCTGGTCGCCATGCTGGCGATGTCGCCGGGCGAGGTTCTGCTGCCGCTCTACCTGGCCCAGGCCACCGAGGGCCTGTTTCCCCTCGCCGTCATGACCGCGGCCTTCCTGGTCGGGACGGTGCTGGGAATGGCGGTCTTCACCATTCTCGCCAACGCCGGCTATTCGGCGCTGCGGCTCGAACGCTGGGCGCGCTACGAAAGCATGGTGCTGGGCATCGCCCTGATCGCCGTCGGCCTGCTGGTCGCCTCGCACAGCCATGCCGAAGGCCATGCCGCGGATCGGGCTCCGGCCGGCGCCGCGTCGGCCCTTTCCCACGCGGGTCACGCCCACTAGGGTCCCGGCATGGCGCACGCCCCCGATCACGACCATGCCCACGCCCACGACGCCCATGACCATGATCATCACGATCATGGCCACGCCCACGGACATCACCACGGCCCGGTCGACACCGGCGACTGGCGCTACGCCGTCGGCCTGATCGTCAATCTCGCCTTCGTCGGCATCGAATTCGGCGCCGGGATCTTCAGCGGCTCCACCGCCCTGATGGCCGACGCCGGCCACAACCTGTCCGACGTGCTGGGGCTCGCCATGGCCGGGGGCGCGGCCTGGCTGGCGCGGCGGGCCAGCGGCTCGCAGAACACCTATGGCTACGGCAAGGCGACGGTTCTGGCGGCCCTCGCCAACGCCGTCCTGCTGATCTTCGCCTGCGGCGCCATCGCCTTCGAGGCCGTGCGCCGTCTGGCCGAGCCGGCCCCGGTGATGAGCGGCCTGATCATGATCGTCGCCGCCATCGGCTTCGTCATCAACCTGGGCACCGCCCTGCTGTTCATGCGCGACCAGCACAACGACCTCAACGCGCGCGGAGCCTATCTGCACATGATGGCCGACGCCGCCGTCTCGATCGGCGTGGTTTTGGCCGGGGCGGCGATCATGTTCACGGGCTGGTCGATCATCGATCCGCTGGTCAGCATCGTCATCGTCGGCGTGATCCTGTGGGGCACCTGGGGCCTGCTGAAGGACTCGGTCAATCTGGCGCTGGACGCGGCCCCGCGCGGCGTGGACGTCGCCGCCATCCGCGCCGCCTTCCTGTCCCTGCCCGGCGTCACCGCCGTCCACGACCTTCACGTCTGGGGCCTGTCGACCACCCAGACCGCCCTGACCGCCCACCTGTGCCACGAGCGCCCCGACGCCGGGGCGCTTCTGGCCGAGGCCCAGGCCATGGCGCGCGGCCGGTTCGGCATCGGCCATACGACGCTTCAGCTGGAGGCGGAGCCGTCGCCGGATTGCCCCGCCTGCTGAGTTCGCGGGTTCGTCACGGCGGACACGACGAAGGCGCGACGGACACGACGGGAGCGAGCCTCGCTCCTCTTCCTCGGGCCCTTGCCCGCAATCCGGACCTGTCGCGTCTCCCTTGCGGGAGCCGCGGGCCCACCGGCCCTCGTGTCCTCCGTGAATTTCGTTGTGGCCGTTGTGATGAACTTCGGCTGCCGGAATTGTGCGCTGCAAATCCGCCGCCAGCCATCATAATCCGGCCGCCCAAGCCGTTGTTTTCCAACACCAGGGCGCCGTCGACAGCGTCATGTTCCCGCCTGAGGGAGCGACGGCCGCATAATGCCCCGGGCTTCGCCGCCCCGGTCTTTGACAATCGAAGCCCATCGTCCCGGACGGTTTGGACGGTTTGGACGGTTCGTACGGTTCGTACGGTTTGGACGGTCCGGACGCCTTTTTCGAGGTTTTATCCGGGTGGAACCCCGGCAAGCCGTTAGTCTCTTTCATCTCTCGTCGGGGCTGACTATCTCAGCCGCCGAAAGGCCTTCCATGACAGACAAGATTCCCGTGACCGTCCTCACCGGCTACCTCGGCGCCGGCAAGACCACCCTGCTGAACCGCATCCTCACCGAGGACCACGGCAAGCGCTACGCCGTCATCGTCAACGAGTTCGGCGAGATCGGCATCGACAACGACCTCGTCGTCGGCGCCGACGAGGACGTGTTCGAGATGAACAACGGCTGCGTCTGCTGCACCGTGCGCGGCGACCTGATCCGCGTCGTCGCCGGCCTGATGAAACGCCAGCGGCCCGGCAAGCCGGCGTTCGACGCCATCATCGTCGAGACCACCGGCCTGGCCGACCCCGGCCCGGTGGCCCAGACCTTCTTCGTCGACGAGGACGTCAAGGCGAAGACGCAACTGGACAGCGTCACCGCCCTCGTCGACGCCAAACACGTCATGGCCCGGCTGGACGACTCGAAGGAGGCCCGCGAACAGGTCGCCTTCGCCGACCGCATCATCCTCAACAAGGTCGACCTCGTGAACGAGGCCGAACTGGTCGAGGTCGAGCGTCGCCTTCGCAAGCTGAACCCCCTCGCTCCGATCACCCGCGCCGAGCGCGCCAATGTGCCGCTGGACCAGGTGCTCGGCCTCGGCGGTTTCGATCTGGAGCGCATCCTCGACATCAATCCCGAGTTCGCCAATCCCGCCCACGGCGAGGCCGGCCATGTTCACGACGAGCACTGCGGCCACGATCACCACGACCACGACCACGACCACGACCACCAGGACCACGGGCACGATCACGCCCATGGCGCCCGCGGTCACGCCCACGAGGACGACATCAAGGGCGTCTCCCTCTCGGTCGACGGGCCGATGGACGGAGCCAAATTCACCGCCTGGCTAGACCGCCTGCTGGGCGAGCAGGGCCAGAACATCCTGCGCGCCAAGGGCATCATCGACGTCCAGGGCGAGGATCGCCGCCTCGTCTTCCAGGCCGTGCACATGATCCTCGAGGGCGAGCTGCAGAAGCCCTGGGGCCAGACCGAGCGCCGCTGGTCCCGCGCCGTCTTCATCGGCCGCGACCTCGACGAGGCGGCGCTGAAGGCCGGCTTCGAGGCCTGCGCCGCGTGACCGGCTCGATCGATCCCACCCGCGAGGCCATGGCGGCCTTCCGCGACCTGCCGCTGGACCAGCCGATCGCCATGCTGAACCTGCTGCGTTTCCGCGACCGGGCCGCCTACGCCGACGATGTCGACGCCGCCGTTCCGCGCGACGTCAGCGGCGCCGAGGCCTATGCCGCCTACGGTCGGGCCGCCGCGGCCCCGTTCGCGCGCGCCGGCGGCCGTCAGGTCTGGCTGGGCGCGCCGCGCCTGACGGTGATCGGCCCGGCGACCGAAGCCTGGGACCTGGCCTTCGTCGCCGAATATCCGTCAGGCGAGGCCTTCCTCGGCATGCTGCGCGACGATGAGTATCGCGCCGCCGTGGTCCATCGGCAGGCCGCCGTCGCCGACTCGCGCCTGATCCGCTGCGACGCCCGGCGCGCCGGGCCGGCCTTCGGAGCCGAAAGCGAAGGATGAAAACCCACACCTACGACGCCCAGATCACCGCCGCCCTGTTCGACGACGCCGGCGCGATCTTCGCCCTCGGCGACGGCTCGGTCCGCTTCGAGGGCGGCGAGTTCAGCGCCGCCCATGACGGCGCCGTCCTGTGCGCCGTCGTTCACCCGTCCGGCGACGGCGTCGTCACCGGCGGCGACGACGGCCGCGTCATCTGGCACCGCCGCGGCGACGCCGGGGTTCTGGCCACCGCCAAAGGCCAGTGGATCGACGCCATCGACGCCTCGGCCGAAAGCGGCCTGATCGCCTTCTCCGCCGGCAAGACCCTGTCGGTGATCGACGCCAGGGACGCCGGCTTCCGCCGCGACTTCGTCCACGAGCGCACCGTCTCGGGCGTCGCCTTCGAGCCGAAGGGTCGGCGCATCGCCACCTCGACCTACGGCGGCGCGGCCCTGTGGTTCGCCCGCATCGCCCAGCAGAAGCCGACCTTCCTCAAATGGGCCGGATCCCACACGGCGGTGACCTTCTCGCCCGACGGCGCCTTCGTCGTCACCGCCATGCAGGACGCCCAGCTGCACGGCTGGCGCCTCAAGGATCAGAAGAACCTGCGCATGGGCGGCTATCCGTCCAAGGTCCGGGCCATGAGCTTCCTGTCCAACGGCCAGCTGCTGGCCACCTCGGGGGCCCAGGGCGCGGTGCTCTGGCCCTTCATCGGCTCCAACGGGCCGATGGGCCGCGAAGCCACCGAGATCGGCTATGACGAAGGCAGTTTCGTCGCCCTGGTGGCCTCGCGGCCGAAGCATGGCCTGCTCGCCGCCGGCCTCACCGACGGCCGCGTCTGGCTCGCCGACCCGGCCGGGCAGGGGCTCGACTTCCTCAAGGCGGAGAAGGGCGCGGCCATCACCGCCCTGGCCATGAGCGCCGACGCCCGCCGCATCGCCTGGGCCGACGAGGACGGCCAGGCCGGCGTGGCCGACGTCTGAGCCGGTCGCCCTTGCCTGCCGCCCCGTGCCGTCCCACCATCCCCGCATGACGGGCCCGACGACGATCAGAAAGCGACGCCGGCCGGTGCTGACGGTCCTGCTGGCGCTCGTCCTGCTCCTGCTCGGCAGCGTCGCCATCCACCGCCTCATCCCGCCGCCCCTGACCTTCCTGATGGTCAGCCGCGCGCTGGAAGGGGAGGGGCTCGCCTACCGCTGGCGCTCGCTGGACGACATCTCGCCGCGCCTCGTCGAGGCGGTGATCGCCTCCGAGGATTCGACCTTCTGCGCCCACCACGGCTTCGACATGAAGGCCATCGAAAAGGCGCTCAAGGCCAATGAACGTGGCGGCCGCATCCGCGGCGGTTCGACCATCAGCCAGCAGACCGCCAAGAACGTCTTCCTGTGGCCCGGCCGCGACTGGGTCCGCAAGGGACTGGAGGCCGGCTACACCGTCCTGATCGAGACCCTGTGGGGCAAGCGCCGGATCATGGAGGTTTATCTCAACGTCGCCGAATGGGCCCCGGGCGTCTACGGCGCCGAGGCGGCGGCCCGCCACTGGTTCGACAAGTCGGCCGCCGACCTCGGTCCGCGCGAGGCAGCCCGGCTGGCCGCCATCCTGCCTTCGCCGCGACGCTACAACGCCGGATCCCCCGGCCCCTATGTCCGCCGCCGCGCCTCGCGGGTGCAGGCGGCGATGGGCACGGTGCGCAACGACGGCCTCGCCGCCTGCGTGCTGGATCGGCGGTCGCCGGGGAAGCGCCGTTAACGCTCGCTGTTGGCGCTTCTCTTAACCGACTTGCGTCACAGTCGATCGCATCACACGGGCGGAATGCGCCCGCGGCGGGACGGCGGCTGGAACAGCGATGGGCCTGAAGACCTGGATTGACGGTGCTTGCGGCGGCGCGCGCGACCTTGCGCGGCGGCTTCGCGACGACGTAGGCGGCAACATCGCCATGATGTTCGGGCTCAGCCTTCCGGTTCTGATCCTGATGAGTCTCGGCGGCGTCGACATCCACCGGATGTCGACCGTCAAGGTCAACCTGCAGGACGCCCTCGACGCGGCGACCCTGGCCGCCGCCCGGTCGCCCTACATGACCGAGGCGGAGCTGACGCAAGTCGGCCTGGCGGCGCTGAAGGCCAATCTGCAGGCGTATCCGAACGTCACCCTGGAAGAGGACCTGACCACCTTCACCCTGACCGAAGATGACGTGGTCGTCGCCAAAACCCGGGTGCAGGTGACGACCATTGTCGCCAACATCCTGCTGCCGCCCTACGGCCAGATGATGGACAAGACCATGCCGGTCGGCGGCCGTTCCGAGGTCGACCGCTCGTCGCGCAACCTCGAGGTGGCGCTGGTGCTCGATGTCACCGGCTCGATGGGCGAGGGTTCGCGAATGGCGGACCTCAAGGCCGCGGCTGCGGCGCTCGTCGAGATTGTCGTCCAGCCGGTCCAGACGCCGTACTATTCGAAGATGGCGCTGGTGCCCTACTCCATGGGCGTCAACCTCGGGTCCAACGCCAATGCCGTGCGCGGGACGCCGACCGGATCGACCGGCGTCACCGGCGCCGTGATGAATCTGAGCGGAACAGCGAAGGACGTCACCTCGGCGACCAAGGGCTCTCCCGTCGTCATCACCGCCCCGGGTCACGGGTTCAACAACAACGACATCGTCTGGATCTCCGGCGCCACCGGCATGACCCAGCTCAACAACAAACCCTATCGGGTGCGGAACAGCCACACCGACACCTTCGAGCTTTACACGGTCGCGGGATCCCGCGTCAGCGGCTCGCGGTACGGCGACTACAAGGGCAACGCCAAGGTTCAGCGGTGCCAGAACAACGACTGCTCGATCACCATCACCTCCGAGCGTCATGGCCTCGTGAACAACGACTACGTCTATCTCGCCGGCCTCGGCGGCCTGCGCGACTCCAACAATAACAGCGTCGTCAACGGCAAGACCTTCCTCGTCGGCAACACGACGCGGGACACCTTCACCATCGAGCCGCCGGACGGTCAGGGGTTCACGCCCTACTCGTCGGGCGGGCAGGCGTGGTGCGCCCAGCAGGGCTGCACCTGGTTCGCCTTCGAGAATATGTACGGCGATCTTCAGACCCACGAGATCAGCAACTGCGTGACAGAACGGACGGGTGCCGAGGCCTATACGGACGCTTCGCCGTACGGCAGCCGGGTGGGCCGAAACTATCCCGGGCCGTCAAATCCCTGCCTCGGCGCGACCATCCAGCCCCTGTCCAGCGACAAGTCCGCGCTGACGAACAAAATCAACGGCTATACCGTCCAGGGCTCGACCGCCGGCCAGATCGGCATCGGCTGGGGCTGGTACATGGTCTCGCCCAATTTCAACTATCTGTGGCCCTCGAACGGCGCGGGCGCCTACGACACGTCCAAGACGCTCAAGGCCGTCATCATCATGACCGACGGGGAGTTCAACACCCCCTATTGTTCGGGTGTGATCGCGAGCGACGCCGGGTCCGGGTCGGGCAGCAATTCCGAAAAGATCGACTGCGCCGCCAGCAACGGCGATCCGTTCGACCAGGGTCGGGCGATGTGCGCGGCGATGAAGGCCCAGGGCGTGCTGGTCTATACCGTCGGTTTCCAGATCGCCGCCGGCGGCGCCGCCGCCAGCATGCTTTCGACCTGCGCCTCGACCCCGGCCAACTTCTACCTGCCGGCCAGCGGCGGCGACCTGTCCGAGGCCTTCAAGGCCATCGGCCGCGACATCACCCAGCTGCGCATCTCGAAATAGGCCGGCAGGCGGACGTCGCCCTCAGATCAGCCGGATTTCCTTCAGCCGTTCGGTCAGGAAGTCCTCGGCCATGATCGCCTTGCCGACATAGCGGTCGGGATTGTCCGGCGTCACCGTCGACGGCAGGCTTTCGATCACGAAGTCCGGGTTGAAATGCAGGAAGAACGGCGTCGAATAGCGGGCGAAGCTGGCCCGCTCCGGCGCCGGATTGACGACCCGGTGGCTGGTCGATGGCAGCACGTGGTTGGTCAGCCGCTGCAGCATGTCGCCGATGTTGACGACCAGGGCGTTGGGCGGCGGCGCGATGTCCAGCCATTCTCCGTCGGCGTCTTTCAACTGCAGGCCCGCCTCCTCGGCGCCCAGCAGCAGGGTGATGACATTGATGTCCTCGTGCGCCCCGGCCCGCACGCCCGGCGCATTCGCGGGCACGGGCGGATAGTGCAGCATGCGCAGTATGCTGTTGCCCAGCTCGACCTTGTCCTCGAAGAAGTCGTCGCCAAGTTCCAGGTAGCGGGCGATGGCGCGCAGGATGCGGCGGCCCAGCTGGTCCATGGCCGTGAACATGCCGTACAGGTGATGGCGGAAGCCCTCGATCTCGTCCGGCCAGACGTTGTCGCGCATATACTGGCGATAGGGATGGCCCTCGGGCAGTTCGCGCCCGACATGCCAGAATTCCTTCAGATCGACCGCCGCCGCGCCCTTGGCCGCCTCGACGCCGAAGGGTGTCAGTCCGCGCGCCCCGCCGGTCCCCGGCTGGTGGTATTTGCGCTTCACGTCCTCGGGCAGGGCGAAGAACGCCCTGGCGTCGTCGATGGCCGCGTCGATCACGGACGGGTCCAGACCGTGGTCGGCGATGACCGCGAAGCCATAGCGTTTGAACGACGTCCCCAGCTTGTCGGCGAAGGCCTGAAAGTCAGTGTCGTACAGCGCCATCGAAACCGGTTCGATGGCGCCCGGGGCGGCGGCGGAAGGGGGGCTGTCACCCATGTCGGGACCTCAAATGGACGTTCGGGCGTTTCCATTACGCCCTGCGAGCCGATCTTGGCAAAGCGAGGGCGCTGCGGCGGGTCGCGTCGTCGACCCCTCCCGCCGGCCGTTCACCCGGGGTACAGGTGGGAACCTTGACTGTAAGGCCGCGTTCCGCCGTCAACCAAGGAACTGGAAGGACCATTCCGTCATGCACGCCAAACTTATTCTTACGGGTATCAGCGTCGCCGCCCTGCTCGGCGCCTGCACCACCACCGACCCCTACAGCTCGCAACCGCGCCGCAACAACACCGGCACCGGCGCGATCGCCGGCGCCCTCGGCGGCGCCGTGCTGGGCTATCTGACCAACACCTCGAATTCCGAGGAAGGCCGCAAGAACGCGCTGATCGGGGCCGGCATCGGCGCCCTCGGCGGCGCGGCCGTCGGGGCCTATATGGATCGGCAGCAGCGCGAGCTGGAAGCCGAGCTTTCGGGCTCCGGCGTCGGCGTCGCGCGCCAGGGCGACAATCTCGTCCTGCGCATGCCGTCGGACGTGACCTTCGCGTCCAACCAGTCGTCGATCAACCCCGGCTTCTACGCCACGCTCGACGACGTCGCCGGCGTGCTGAACCGCTATGACCAGTCGGTCGTCGACATCGTCGGCCACGCCGACTCCGATGGCGCCGACGACTATAATCTGAACCTGTCGCGCCAGCGGGCCTCTTCGGTGGCCCAGTATCTGGTCACCCGCAATGTTCTGGCGGACCGTCTCTATGTCGACGGCCGCGGCGAGAGCCAGCCCGTAGCCACCAATGCGACGGCCGCCGGCAAGGCCCAGAACCGCCGGGTGGAGATCATGATCCGCCCCTTCCGCGGCTGATGAGACGGCCAGCCCACGCCGCGCGCGGGCTGATCACGACCCAACGAGAAAGGCGGAGCCGCGGCTCCGCCTTTTTTGTGGTCGGACACTGTTCCGTGACTTGCGGCGAAGCGGCGCAGGTGCTGGATAACAAACAGGGTTTTGATTCGGGGTGAACGCGTGCGGCCGGACCGGGAAATCGCCGACGGGATCAGGCTGGGCGCGATCGCGGTCGTCTCTGCGGTCGTGACGGCGATGCTCGTGATCGGAACCGGTCGGACCCTGCTGCCGCAACCGGACGCCGCCACCCCGAACCAGTCGGGGTTGGTCCAGGCCTCCCTGCCCTAGGCGCGGCCGATCGAGGCGTAGCGAAACCCGCGGGCCCGCATATCCTCCGGCCGGTAGACATTGCGCAGGTCGACCATCACGGGCTGGCGCATCAACTGCTTGACCCGGCCCAGGTCCAGCGCCCTGAACTGGTCCCACTCGGTCAGGATGACGACCACGTCGGCGCCCTCGGCGGCCTCGTAAGGACCGTCCTTGAACACCACGCCCGGCAGCAGGTGGGCGGCCTCGTTCATCCCCTCGGGATCGAAGGCATGGACCGTGGCCCCCATGGCGATCAGCGCCGGCGCGACCTCCAGCGAGGGGGCGTCGCGCATGTCGTCGGTATTGGGCTTGAAGGTCAGTCCCAGCAGGGCGACGGTCTTGCCCGCCAGCTCGCCGTCCAGCGCCGCCGCCACCTTTCCGGCCATGGCCTTCTTGCGCGCGTCGTTGACCTCGACCGTGGTCTCGATCAGCCGCACGGGCGAGCCGGCGTCGACCGCGGTGCGCACAAGCGCCAGGGTGTCCTTGGGGAAGCACGAACCCCCGTAGCCGGGGCCCGCATGCAGGAATTTCGACCCGATGCGGTTGTCCAGTCCGATGCCGCGCGCCACCTGCTGCACATCGGCCCCGACCTTCTCGCACAAATCGGCCATCTCGTTGATGAAGGTGATCTTCATGGCGAGGAAGGCGTTGGCCGCGTATTTGATCAGTTCCGAGGTGCGCCGGCCGGTGAACAGGATCGGCGTCTCGTTGAGGTTCAGCGGACGGTAGATTTCGCGCATCACCGCCTGGGCCCGCGGATCCTCCGCGCCGACGACGATGCGGTCCGGCCGCTTGAAGTCCTCGATCGCGGCCCCCTCGCGCAGGAATTCCGGATTGGAGACGACGGCGAAATCGGCCTCGGGACGACGGGCGCGGATGATGGCCTCGATCTCGTCCCCGGTGCCCACCGGAACGGTCGATTTGGTCACTATGACCGTGAAGCCCTCGATCAGGCCGGCGATCTCCTCGGCGGCGGCATGGACATAGGACAGGTCGGCATGGCCGTCGCCGCGACGCGACGGCGTGCCCACGGCGATGAAGACCGCGTCCGCCGCGCGGATCGCCTCGGCGCCGTCGAGGGCGAACGAAAGGCGGCCGTCACGAACATTGGCGGCGACCAGATCGTCCAGCCCCGGTTCGAAGATCGGAATTTCGCCCCGCTCCAGCCGCGCGATTTTCGAGGGGTCCTTGTCGACGCAGATCACCTCGTGGCCGAAGTCGGCGAAACAGGCCCCTGAGACGAGGCCGACGTAGCCGGTTCCGATCATCGCGATGCGCATGGGGGTTCGCCCTCTTCAACAGGGACCGGGAAATAGCCGTCGGCCCGGGCTTTGACCACCCCGCCCGATCTGCGGACCGGACAAAGCAAAACCGCCGGCCCCGTGAGGGACCGGCGGCTCTGGTCTTGTGTTGCGCCCGCCCTCGCCCGGAGGCCGGAGCGGTCGACGTCAACTGTTTTAGAAGTTGATGCCGATGGTGGCGCGACGGTTCAGAGGCTCGCGAACGCCGTCGGCGGTCGGGCGGGCCAGGGCGGTTTCGCCCTTG
>JAXHTU010000009.1:0-51530 GCA_034189955.1 Pseudomonadota bacterium
GTCAGGTCGGAGCGATCCCAGTCGAAGTACACCACGAACTCACGCGCGGTCGGCGCCGGAGGCGGCGGCGGCGGGGGAGGAGGCGGCGGCGGGGGCGGCGGGGGCGGGGGCGGCGGAGCCGGCGGAGCGACATAGGCCGGCTCGGTCGCGCCGAACGCATAGCGCAGGCCCAGGCTGACCGTATGGCTGTCGTCGTAACGACCGGCGAACGGACCGACCACCGGCGCGTCGGCGGCGACCGACACCGCGGTGTCGAACTCCATGTTGGTCATCAGGTAGCGGTAGGTCAGGTCCAGGCTGGCCCGCTCGCTGAGCGCCCAGGCGATGCCGGCGATGGCCTGCGCCGCCAGTTCGGTCGAGGTGTCGTCCGCCGACACCACCGTGCCACGACGACCTTCGAGGGCGCCGAGCAGTTCGGTGTTGATCCGCGCCACGCCGGCGCCGACACCGATGAACGGACGGATGACCGAGTCGGCGTTGCCGAAGTCATAGATGACATTGGCCATCAGCGTCGTGGCGGAGATCTCGCCGTCCGGATTCTCGCAGGCGCCCGTCGCCGGGGTCACATTGCAGAGGCCGGTCAGAACGGCGCTGCCCGGATTGACCACCGTGCCGATTTCACCATGGCGGTAGCCGCCTTCCAGTTCGACACGCCAGTTCGGCGTGAACCGGTAGCCGAGACGGGCGAAGCCAGCCCAGTCGTCGTCAACCTCGACGTCCCACTGGGGACCCGTGGTCTGGGAAACCAGCTCCAGGTCGTCGATCGTGTGGTAGCCGGCGTCAAGCGCGCCGTACCAGCCGTTGGGATCGGCCGAAGCAGCGCCGGCCGACAGGGCAAGGGCCCCGGCGGCGCAGGACGCCAGAATGAAAGTCTTAACGCGCATGGGTGAATGCCCTCCGCAATTGATGAAGTTTCTCAAGACGGCTCAGATCGCCGCTTGCGCTCCTCATAACAGTCCCGCTAACCGAGGTCGAGACGAAGAAGGCTCGAACGCGCGAAGCGTGGCCATCGAGTTACAGGGATGCGGACGTCCCCCCAAGGCGCCATGACCCGCGCTTCGTCCTTGAACGGAATAGACTTTCGCGGACGTAGGGAAAATCGGGGTCGCGAACAGGGTTCGGTCAGGCGGCGTGCGCGGGGGTCAGCCGCCGCCCGTCCTGTGAGTGGCCTTTCCGCCGCCTTCGCAGACCGGACACGTCTCGCCGGCCGGCAGAGCGCCCGCGCCCAGACACTCGGGGCAGAGGGTCGGATCGGGCTGCTGCAGCGACGCCGGGTCGGCTGGATCGGAGGGCGTCAGGTCACGATCGTCGATGTCATGTTCGTTCATCGAGTCGGAACGGACGCGCGCGGGTCCGGTTTCATGATGACAGGACCGTGGCTTGGCATTACGGACCCGCGGCATGGACGAGACAGAACGGCAATCCGAAGACCGCGGCTGGGAGACGGCGAAAACCCTGGCCGAGGCCTTGCCGTACATCCAGATCTACGACCGCAAGACGGTCGTGATCAAATACGGCGGCCATGCGATGGGCGAGAGCGCGGTGGCGAAGCAGTTCGCCGCGGACGTCGTCCTGCTCAAGCTGATGGGCGTGAATCCCGTCGTGGTCCATGGCGGCGGCCCGCAGATCAGCGCCATGCTGGAAAAGGCCGGGGTGAAGTCCAGCTTCGTCGATGGATTGAGGGTCACGGACGCCGACACCATGCAGGTGGCGGAGATGGTCCTGTCCGGGGCGGTCAACAAGGAGATCGCCCACTGGATCACCATGGCCGGCCGCAAGGCGGACGTGCGCGGCATCGGCCTGTCCGGCAAGGACGCGGGCCTGCTGACCGTTGAAAAGACGCGACGGACGAAGCGCGACCCCGACAGCATGATCGAGCATGAGGTCGATCTGGGCTTTGTCGGAGAGCCGACCCGGGTCGATCCCAAGCTGATCGTACGCCTCCTCGAGTCCGACGCCGACTGGGTGCCGGTCATCGCGCCGATCGGCGTGGCCGAAGACGGCCAGACCTTCAACGTCAATGCGGACACCGTGGCCGGCGCCCTCGCCGGCTCGCTGAACGCGAAGCGTATGCTGCTGCTGACCGACGTGGCCGGAGTCAGAGGCGCGGACGGCGAGATCATCCGCCAGATGACCGTCGGCGAGGCCTCGAAGCTGATCGAGGACGGGATCGCCACCGGCGGCATGATTCCCAAGCTCCAGACAGCCATGGCCGCGGTGCGCGATGGCGTCGAGGCCGTCGTCATCCTCGACGGACGCCGCCCGCACGCCATGCTGGTCGAACTGTTCACCGAATACGGCGCCGGCACCCTGGTGAAGGCGTCTTGATCGATCTGTCCCATGTCACGGCGTGGGTGTTCGACATGGACGACACCCTCTATCCCCGGGATCAGGGGCTGATGTCGCTCGTCCAGGCGCGGATCAACGCCTACGTCGTCGAGGCGGTCGGACTGGATCCGGCCTCCGCCGGGGTGCTGCAGCGGCAGTTCCTCGACGAGCACGGGACCACCCTGGCCGGGCTGATGGCCAACTATACGATCGAGCCGGAGCATTTTCTGCACGACGTCCACGATGTGCCGATGGACGCGCTGGAACCGAATCCGCGGCTGCGCGAGCAGCTGTTGCGTTTGCCCGGGCGACGGTTCGTCTTCACCAACGGCGCGCGGGAGTATGCGGGCCGGGTGCTGGATCGGCTGGGCGTGACCGACTGTTTCGACGGGGTCTTCGCCATCGAGGACGCGGATCTGACGCCCAAGCCCGAGCCCTCGACCTATCGCCGCATGATCCAGAGGTTCAAGTTCGAGCCGCGCTCAGCCGCCTTCTTCGAGGACACGCCGCGCAATCTCGAGGCCGCCAAGGCTCTCGGCATGGCCACGATCCTGATCGGCGACGGTCACGGCAAGCCGCTGGGCGATCACATCGACCACATCGCCCCGGACCTCGTGGATTTTCTCACCGGGCTGACTTTCAGGGACGCCGCCGCATGACCGCCACCTCGACGACCGACCACGCGCATCTGGAAGCCGTCATCGAGGCGGCCTGGGAGGATCGCGCAAGCATTTCCGTCTCGACCCATGGCGAGGTTCGCAAGGCGGTCGAACAGGCATTGGACCTGCTGGACGCCGGCGAGGCGCGCGTCGCCTCGCGGGGCGACGACGGCGTCTGGACGACGCATCAGTGGCTGAAGAAGGCGGTGCTGCTGTCCTTCCGCCTCAACGACAACGAGATCGTGCGCGGCGGCGACCGCGGCCCGGCCAGCCACGCGCCGGGCGTCGGCCCGTGGTGGGACAAGGTGCCGAACAAGTTCGGCGACTGGACCGCCAACCACTACAAGGCCGCCGGCTTCCGCTCCGTCCCCGGCTCGATCGTCCGCCAGGGCGCCTTTATCGGCCGCAACGTGGTGCTGATGCCGTCGTTCGTGAACATCGGGGCCTATGTCGACGAGGGCTCGATGGTCGACGCCTGGGCCACGGTCGGCAGCTGCGCCCAGATCGGCAAGAACGTGCACCTCTCGGGCGGGGCGGGAATCGGCGGGGTGCTTGAACCGCTGCAGGCCAATCCGACCATCATCGAGGACGGCTGCTTCATCGGCGCCCGCGCGGAGGTGGCCGAGGGCGTCATCGTCCGCGAGGGGGCCGTACTGGCCATGGGCGTCTATCTGTCCGGATCGACCAGGATCGTCGACCGGGCGACCGGCGAGGTGTTCCGCGGCGAGGTGCCGGCCTGGTCGGTGGTGGTGCCCGGATCGCTGCCCGATCCGAACGGAGGCCCGTCGCTGTACTGCGCCGTGATCGTCAAGCGGGTCGACGCCCAGACGCGGGCGAAGACGGGCGTGAACGAACTGCTGCGCGACTAGCGGGTCGCCAGCCGCACCAGCTTTCCATTCTGTTCGTCGGTGATCGCCCAGACGGCGCCGTCGGGGCCGACCGCCACGTCGCGGACGCGTTCGCCGAGATCGGTGAGCAGCCGCTCCTCGCCGACGACCCGGTTCCCATCCAACACCAGCCGGGCGATGTGCTTTTCCTTCAACGCCGCGACCAGCAGATTGCCGCGCCAGCCGGGGAACATGGCGCCGTCATAGACGGCCATGCCGCCCGGCGCGATGACAGGATCCCAGTAGTAGACGGGCTGTTCCGTGCCTTCGCGGGCGGTGACGCCTGCATTGATCGCGCCACCGCGGTATTCGACGCCATAGGCCACATCGGGCCAGCCATAGTTGAGGCCGGCGCGGTCCAGATTGACCTCGTCCCCGCCGCGCGTGCCGTGCTCGACGGTCCAGACCTGGTCGCCGGCGATGGCGACGCCCTGGACGTTGCGATGGCCCAGCGACCAGATCTCAGGCAAGGCGCCGGCGCGGCCGACGAAGGGGTTGTCCTGCGGCACGGAGCCGTCGGCGTTGATGCGGATGGTCTTGCCCATGTGCGAGCCGAGGTCCTGGGCCTGCGGCCGCATCGGGGCGTCGGAGCGTTCGCCGAGGGTGATGAACAGATGGCCGGCGCCGTCGAAGGCGAGGGAGGAGCCGAAATGTTTGTCGCCGTCATAGGCCGGCAGGGCGCGGAAGATGACCTGGACGTCTTCGACCCGCGCCCCGTCGTCGGAAAGACGACCGCGCGCCACCGATGTCGCATTGCCGCCGTCGCGGGGCTCGGCGTAGCTCCAGTAGACCATGCGGTCGGCGGCGAAGGTCGGGGCCACGGCGACGTCCAGCAGGCCGCCCTGCCCGCGCGCATCGACGCGGGGCAGGCCGGCGATCGGCTCGCCGACCGCGCCCTCGGCGGTGACGATGCGCATCCGGCCCGGCTTTTCGGTCACCAGCCAGCGGCCGTCGGGCAGCAGGGCCAGGCCCCATGGGTGCTCCAGCCCGGAGGCGATCACGGCGTGGGTCAGGGCCGCCTCGGTGCGCACGCCCGGGGCGCGGGTCTGGCCGGGGAAGGCCGGCTGCTGGTCCGGGGCGTTGGCGGCGCGGGTCTCGAGCGGCGCGCCCGTCGCGGCCGGGTCCGCGTTCTGGCCGTTGGCCCCGCAGGCCGCCGCGAGCGACAGGACGGATACGGAGGCGGCGAGGGCGATGAGGCGCATGGCGAATCCCTGTGCAGTGGTCGGCGACGAAACGACCCGGGGAACCTCGGCGTTCCGCGAAAGCGCCGCAAGGACCGATGTGACGCACGCCAGCCAGCGACGACTTGAATCCGCTCGCGCCCCCCTCTATAGGCACGCCTCTTCCGGCGGACAGACCAGTTCCCGCCGGGACCCGGAAGATCGGGGCTGGGTAGCTCAGCTGGTTAGAGCGGTGGATTCATAACCCACAGGTCGGCGGTTCGAGCCCGCCTCCAGCCACCACCTTTTCCTTATAAATCAAGATACTCCCCGCCCCGGGGGACCGCGCGTCGGTTTCGGAAATGGGATGAAAACGGAACATCCGGGAGGGTCCGGGACTCGAAGTCCCGGAATAGTCCCGGAGCGTTTCCCCTACGTTCTGGGCCTAGTCGGCGTCAGGGCCACTCGAATCGATGTCGAGTTCCGGCTGACCGGCCGGCGCGGGCCGGTGCTCGATCACCCGCTTGATGACGTAGTGCGACGAGAAATCCGAACCGGCCCTGACCGAGATTTCCTCGACCTCGCAGATCAGCAGATCGCCCTTGGCGAACCGCTCCTCATTCCGGTCGACGCGCGCGTTGAATTCCTCGTCCTCGATGGCGACGAGGCGGGTCGCCCGACCGTCATGGAGCCGCCACTTGCGGCCAGACGTGAAGTGGAGCGACACGATCTTGAAGGGCTTCTGAAACCGCGACACGAACTGGTCGTCATCGGTGTCGGGAAGCTGGCGGAACGAGTCGACCTCGCTCTCGGTGATCACCACGCGCGCGGTCCCGGCGCCGATCTTGACGGTGTCGATGCCGTCGGTCTCCAGCGGCTGGACGACGACGCGCTGGAGCGCCTGACGCACAGCGGGATCGAGGGCCAGGCGTAGCGACGGCTCCGGGATCACGAGAACAGTTCCGTCCGCCGCTTCGATGCGGACCTCGCCATCCTTGAGCCGCTCTTGTTTGCGCGGGCGGGAGCCGCGGAGCGTCTTGATCACCTGAACCGCGCCGTCCTTGGCCGTCAGCCCGAGCAGTCCGAGAAGCGTCGCCGCCGCCTGAACGTCCGGCTGTTTCCAGAACTCCCAGAGCATGTGACCGCCCTGAACGCCGAGGCTCAGGAGAACCTCGAAACTGCCCTCCCGGGTGGCCTTGGCGCGGACGCTCACGACCGCCTCGTCGCCGTAGGTCGCGCGGCCGGCGGCCTTCAAAAGCTGGCTGAGACCGATCAGCGCCGGGCCGAGTTCCGCCAGGTCCATCTCGCCTTCGCGGACGGCAGGCCCATCATAGGCAAGGCTGAAACTGGCTTCGCTCATTCGCATAGCTTTGATCGGTGCAAGGTTAACGGCGTCCTACGACGCAAGTTAGGCGAGCGCCACGTCGTAAATGGACGGGTTCGGAATGTTGGAGCGATCCCCGGGACTCGCACCCGGCTCACACCCGCTGGTCGCGGGCTCGTCCTCTGGACGGATCGCCTTGGGGTAAGGCTGCAGTTTCAGTTTCAGGCCACGACGGAAGCGCGGCTTGAGGAAGAACAGGTATCGGAACTGGCGCAGATCGTGCCGCGTCGCGCGGGCCAGGTTCTCGCGCAGCCACCTCGATCGATGTCCGCCCTTCTCGCCGGTCGTCGTGGCGGCGATGTTGTGGAACATCTCGCCGTCGAGTTCCCAGAACGTCGAGGTGTGCGAGCCGGCATAGTCAAAGTTGCAGGCCTGATAGACCGTCCCGTTCAGACCGCACCGCTCGTCGGCGAACGACTGAATCCAGCGCACCTTTGGCCAGGCGCGCCGGATGTAGCGGATGGCGTAGCTGATCGCCCGGCTCTCGCTGTTCTTGGGCGCGAAGTCGTCCAGCCACATGCGGTTCAGTTCGAGATACTCGTCGTTCGCCGTGCCTTCGACCACCCCGCCGCCCGAGGCCGGGTTCATGGCGTAGCCCAACTGGAGAACGCCATAGAGCTCGCCGTCAATGAACACGCCGAGATGCACATAGGCGTTGCCGACGACCTTGCCGCTGTAGTGGTGGCGGCGGATGATCGCGTTCGCGCGGTCGCGGTGTATCTCGCGCACCTGAAAGGCGGGCGAGCCGAAACCGCAGACCGGCGCGGCGCCGATCAGCGCCATCTGGTCGATCAGGTAGGATGGAGCCGAGGCTTTGCGGTCTGCTGACATGCGCCCTCCGGATGGGAAGGCGCTCGCGGGCGCTCGGTGAACCTGTTGTCCGTCTTACAGC
Source organism: Pseudomonadota bacterium (assembly GCA_034189955.1). GTDB lineage: Bacteria > Pseudomonadota > Alphaproteobacteria > Caulobacterales > Caulobacteraceae > Brevundimonas. The sequence goes on from JAXHTU010000009.1 coordinate 7,311, forward strand.
GCCCGCATCGAATGTCGAGGGGGCCACGGAACGTCTCACTGGCGAGAGCCAGGAGCTTCGCGCACGACCGGCAACGGAGGGCGCGGGCGGTCCTGTTAGGGGCCGGAACAAAAGTGGAACAAATCATTGCGGGATGCATCACGACACGAGTAGGAATGAACCCCTCTCGCGAGAGCGGGGCGGCGACCGGCCGGATGGCCGTTCGGTCCAGTCGTGCGGGGTGATGCCCGCAGGTCGGCGCGTTGACGCGCGCCGATCCCGTCCCGGCCGAGAGACGGAATGAAGGAGGAGACGATGTCAGACGAACCGGGTTTGCCCGACGGTGATGAAGCGAAAGCCGACCTCTTGTTTCGGCTGGTGAAGGCGCTGGACGTCAGCAGCGCCGACGGGCGCGCGGGGGTCGGTTGCCTGTTGCGCGAGCTGGAGGCCGTCTCGCCCGGCGCCGTGGAGCGCATGGCGGCCGGCCTCCAACTGCGGAAGATCGGCTGGACCGGTCGAACGATCCAGTGACCCATGGGGCGGCGAAACCCTGACCGCTACACCGCCGCCGATTGGAAGCTGGCAGGCGGGACCGTCGGCGCGATCATCGCGAACCGATGGCTGGTCTATACCGAGTGCGACTTGTGCGAACTCCGGATCAGGGCGGACCTCCCGCGCATCGCCCGAGAGCGGGGGGCCAGTTTCAGCTTATGGGGACGGACGGCGACATGCCGGCGGATGGGATGCCCTGGGCGGGTGACGTTCTGGTGTCGCCCGCATGGAGCCGCCGACTTCGCTATGACCGCCCCCTAGCGTCGAGGTCGTTCCTGTCGCCATCGATCTTGCAGGGCGCGCTCCGCCCTGAGCGTCTCGATGGCCAGTTGCCTCGCCGCCTCGCACGACACGAGGTCAGCGCCCCGAGCCATGTAACCGGCTTCAAGGTCGGCGATGGTCGCGGCCGGCGGAAGTGTCGTCAGGTGACAGGACTTATCCGCCGCCGTCGGGATCGACAGGCGCGGCGGCGCAGCCTCCGAGGGCGGGCGCAAGGCCGCACAGTTCGCGGTCATGGCCGCGCAGGCGATCAGCGCGAGCAGGATCAAGGGGCGTTTCGGCATCGGGCGCACTCCGGGCTGCGGTCACAGCGTCTGCCGTGACGTTCTGGACTTCGATGATCTGGCGGTGGACGGTCTCGACGCGCTGGAGCTGGGCCGCCTGACCCTCAGACTCCAGCGTCCGGGCGGCGGCGTTATCCTCCGCCGCGACGGCTCTATTCTCGGCTCGCTCCGCGCGCCGGCCGGCCAGGTTGAACGGGTCCCATCGAAACCCGAGACCGTTGGCCAGGACGACGAACAGAACGACCGCGATGATGGCGACGAGCAGCCAACCGAGCGGCGCGAGCGGGCCGATGGGTTTCGTGACCCAGCCGCGGAGGCCGGCGGCGCTCATCGAACGAGCTCGAAGTGCGGACCGTCGGTCTCGCCCTTCTCTCCGATCTTGTCGTCGCCATCCCAATTCCGGCCCCATCGGATCTTCACCTTTTCGATCCGGGCGGCCTCCATCATGGCGTCGTTCATCAGCTTCCAGCCCGGGCCTTCCTTCCAGTCGTAAGGCGCGATCAGGAGGTCGACCGCGTGACCATAGCCGTCGGCCATGATGCGGTGATTGGAAGTCAGAGGGTCGTTCAGCCAGGTCACCTTGGCCGCGCCGGGCTTGGCGTATTTCGCCGGCACGCCCTTGGCCGCGCATTGCGCCGCCGTCCGGCCCTTGCCGTAGTTCTCCCACATGCGCTCTTTCGAGCGAACTCCCTCGATCACCTTGAAGTCGATCTTCGAGATGCCGATTGCGCGGACGACGACCCGCACGAGGTCGGGATGCACGCCCTTGAGGTTGGCGCGCGACTGCGCGCCCAGCGAGTAGGTCATGGAAGGCTCCGTTTGTAAGAGGACCGGCGAACCGGGTTTGTCAGCCGTCGGTCGAGACCGTCATCGAGGCGGGGCCGGCCTTGGCCTCGATGCGTTTGAGGCCGCCCGACGCCAGCCGGAACACGACGACCGCGAGGATGGCGCAAAGGGCGAGCGCGATGGCGACCAGCCCCTTGATGCGCCACTCGGCGACGTCGTCGGGCCAGAGAGTCGGCGCGAGAATGGTCAGACCGAACAGGCCAAGGCCGGACCCGCCGACGATCACGATGACCCACGCCACCATCATCGACAGGGCCGGCCCGGCGAGGGCCAGCATCCGGACCGCCCATTCCGTCGGCTTGGCCGTGACGGCGGCGCTCTCGGGCGTGCCGGGGCCAGTGACGGCGGCGGCGACCGAGGCCATGGCTTCGGCGGCGGCGGGATCGCTCATGTCAGTCTCGCTTTTCGATTGTTCGGCAGAGGTCGCGCGTCGCGGCCTCGCTGGAGCGCACCGCGCCCTCGACGGCCCGAGTCGCGGCTTCCTGTCGGTTGACGGCTTCCGTGTTGTGTTCGAGCGCGCCCTCGATGCGGCTGGCCGCCGTGACGAGGTCGGCCATGTTCTTGGCCAGGTCCGCCATCGGCTTGGTCGACATGATGTCGCCAGCGATCAGCGTGTTCGGCGCGGTCGACGGCGCGGTTTTCTTACGGCCCTGCCAGACCGTGAGGCCGAAGCCGATGAGGATGATCAAGCTGGCGATTGCGTTGGCCCACGGCGGCAGGCCCTCGGGAACTGTAGGCACGCGAACCCCTCCTCACGCGGTGCGGTTGGAAACCGCCTTCGCGTCGCCAGCGGCGCGGTAGGCGTTGATGAACTCCATGGTCATGAAGGCAGGGAAGAAGATCAGGCCCCACGTCGGCTGGTCGACCTTGGCCAGCGCCATGAATAGCTGGAGCCAGATCACCCCGCGCGCGGCGGCGCAGCCTGCCCTGACGGCCGGCGAGCGTTTCCACCCGCCGTTCCGCGCCAGGGCGAACCATCCGACGAGACCCACGACGGTCATCGCCCACGCCCAGACGGGCTGTTCGGCGTAGCGGAGCAGCGCCGACAAGGTCTGTGATCGAGCGAACTGATCCGGATAGCCAACCGCCATTATCCCGCAGCCGCTCATGACCGTGGCCAGAAGCCATTCGCATTGGCGGAGCGGGAACGACTCCGCGAAGCGGACATGAACGGTCATGTCGCTAAGGAACCGGCGGCGGGGCAGGCGGATCGGCCGGCGGCGGACACCATCTTGCGACCGGTTCCGGGTCACCTTCCTGCAGAACGACCGCGTCGGCATCGTAGTCGCGCGCCATCGCCGACATGACCGCTTCCCCGCGCCCGCCGCCGTAGCCGAAAGCCCCGGCGGCTGGGCCGAACGCCATGAACTGCGCGATCTGCCAGACCATAATGCGGCCCTCAGGCACGAGCTGGTCGCGACGGGCATAGAGAAGATCGCCGATGTTCGCGATTCGGGTAAACACCGACCCGACCTCGGTCTGAACCTCAGCCCATTTGACCTGAAAGTCTCCGTCGGCGGACGGCAACTGAGCCGCCCAGAATGGGAACAGGGCGGCTTGAATCTCGCCAAGGCTTTCGAGTGGCGTCATGCGGCTTCTCCTAGTGAATGATGGGGGCCGGCGCGTTCTTCACGTCACCAGCGACACGGGCTTGATAGTTGGCCGCAATGAGGTCGACGGACCGGACCATCGCCAGCCGGAACTCTTCCTTCAGAGCTTCGAGGTCGACCGGCGTCTCGCCCTGAATGACGTGCTTCTGCGGGGGGACGATGAAGGGCTCCTCGACTCCGGTTCGGCGCGCCTTGCCCGTCGCGTCGTCGGCCCATGACCCGGTGCAGAGGAACACCGGGTAGATGCCCTTCGTGACATCCTCCAGCCGCACCTTGACGATATAGCCATGCTCCGACTGATAGAGCCGGTCATAGGGGTTCACGTCCTCGAACTGATCGGTGACGTCGCGCGCGATACTCATGCGTCAGGGCTCCACATATTTGATGTTGTGAGACAGCATCCCGTTCGCGACGTAGGTGTGCGCCTCCCGAATGGTCGCCCTCACCACGGTCCGGCGTCCGGCATATGTCCGGTCGATCAGTCGGGACGGTTGCGGGCCGAGGATGACGGCTCCAAAGAGCAGATCCTTGGCGTGAACGTAGCCTCGGCCTTCGACTGAAACACGGTGATCCGGTGTGACCGGAAGCGTCCGGCCATCGTCGACCGTCAGCAGGCAGCAAGGCTCGTCCTTGGCCAGGCTGATCGCCTCCACCTCGAATGCGCCCCATTGGCCGGTGAGCTCGTGCTGCGTCCAGACATGATCGCCGCGCCGGACGTCGCCGAACCGCTTCTCCTCTCCCGGTCCCATGCGGGCCGGATCGGCCATGAGGATCATCGCATCCTCGTCGGCGCAGTTGCCGATACCGCCACCACCCCACGGCGGGGGAGCGGGAGGAGGGCTATAGGTCCCGCCGGACAAGGCGGTCCGGTGATACCCAAGGGCCAGGTATCGATTGGCCGACGTATAGTAGGCCGTCGCCGCCGACGAGATGGCGATGCATGAAGAGGTCAACAGGTCGTAGAAGACCGCGTAGGCGGTGTTCTGGGTCAGCCCTGAAATGGTCGAGGCCGCGATATTGATGGTCTGTCCGCCAACCAGCGTGACGGTCGTTGCCGCCACTGCAATCTGGGTCGACGTATTTGAACCCGGCGAGAGCGGGGCCGTCGGGTCAAGCACCAGACCGGCGCCCGAGGCCGCATTGAGCGGCAGGCCGCGCCCGTCGATGATGCGGCCCGCGTCGTCGAGATACTGGATACGCTGGACGCTGGCCGAGTGAGTGGCCCAAGCCGTTTGACCGGCGATGCCATTGGCGATGCCCTGATCGGTGCGGAAGTTGGACCGGGTGGCAACGGTGCCGGCGGGGGATTCGAGGAGACCTTCGCCGAACACCTGATCACCAGCACGGGGCGTGCTGACGATGGCTGTGACGAGCCCGGCGATGTTCGTGTTGTTAAGAGTGACCGACCAGCCCGAGGCCCAGCCAGTCGCGTTCGCACCGGAATATCCGACCTGAAGGCTGTGAACCCTGACGCTGGCATAGGCCCAGCTATCGCCGACGTTGCCGATCCAGATGTAACCCTTGCCCGCGAAGAAGCCGAACTTGACGGGCCGGGCGAAGCCGCGCGGGCCGACATAGTTGGCGGCGACATTGACCCACTGCTCGACAATATTGTCAGGCGTATAGGTGTAGCCGCCGATCTCATAGGAGACGGTCTGGCCGATGTTGTAGTCGTAGATGTCGACCTTGAACCGGAGCATGGCATAGGCTCCGACGCCAATCGCTCCATAGGGCAGAACGATCTGAATTTGGCCGTTGACGTAGGACGGGGCCTGATAGTCGCCGCCGTCCGGATAATCGACATACCGCAGGTTCCCCATGCGGTCATTCAAGACGCGGTTCGCCGCCGCCGTAGCGCCTGGCCCTTGGCCTGCGATGCCGCTGGAAATACGGCCTTCAGTGATGTTCGCGCCCGCCTCGCCCGGGCGCAGCTGCTCGACGCTGTAACTGTTCCCGTAGAGCATCCGGTCCGCGTCGAGGTAGTTCGCCCCATAGACTGGATGAGCATTCAAACGGACAGGGACGGCGTCCAGCGCGGAGAAGGGCGCAGCGATGTCGCTATCGAGAAGGCTGAGGGTCGCCGCCGTAGCAAAACGCGACTGCCCGGCAATGCCGCTGGAGATCCCCTGATCAGTCCGGAAGTTCGCGCGCGTGGCGATTGCCCCTGTCGGGCTTTCAAGAACACCCTCGCCAAAGACGGCATCGCCGGGTCGTGGGATTTGGCTGAACGCTGTGAGCGCCGAGACATCGCCAGCGTTCATGCTGACGTTCCACCCGGTCGTCCAGTTTAAGGCCGCCCCGCTGTAGCGGACCTCCACGTTCTCGACGCGCACTGACGGGAAATACCAAGTGGTGTTCGGTTCCCCAATCCAGATGTAGCCCTTGTCTGCATAGAAGCCGAAGCGGACTCGAAGGGTCGCGCCGCGCGGCCCGACCATGGTGGCGAAGGATTGGCCCCAGCCTTGGTTTCCCACCAGATCGCCCTGACCAAGGGACATGTAGCCGGACACGGTGTATTTCGTGTTCATCCGGCCCGCCGACAGGTCTGACACGAACACGTCGAACTTGATCATGCTCGTGCTGCCCGCGCCCCAAGGCAGCACGATCTGGATTGCGCCAGTTTGAGGGCCGCTGAAAGCAAGCGTGCCGCCATCCGGTTGCTGGACGTAGTTGATCCCGTTTTCGATGCGGTCGTTCAGGACGCGGTTCGCGGGCGCGGTCGCTCCCGGCCCCTGGCCGGCGATTCCGCCAGCGATGCCATAGCCGGTAACGAGCAATGGGTCCGTCGCAAGGACGTCGTCGGACGCTACGCTCACCCGGCGAGCCTGACCCGAACCCAGATAGACGAGGCTCGCCCACGAGACGTTGCCGCTACGATCCTGCGTCAGCGCCCAATAGTGATAGGTCGTCCCAAGGGTGGCCTGTCCGTCGAAAAAGCGCGTCCCTTCCGACCATCCGTAAGGCGCCTCGCCGGTCGCCTGAGGGCTTGTCCCCGAGGCGTTCCGATAGATCAGCACGCGGGCCAGGTCGCTGACGACCGGGTTCGCCCACGCCATGCCGACCTGACGCACGAGCGGGAACACGCCGTTGCCCGGCCCGCCGATGACGCCGACAGGACCGGGCGCGGTGCTGTCGCCCGTCGCCAGTTGATTGACCGACCAGTTCGACCAAGCCGCGGAGACATGCCCTGTGCGGCTCTTGCCCTTCACACGATAGCGATAGGTCCCGCCGATCTGGACGATGAGGTCGGCGAGGCCCGAGTTCTGGACCTCGATCGGAGTCGTGATCAGCCCATCGCTCAGTTCGACGACATAGGTTTCCGCGTTCGCCGCATCGGCCCAATCGCCCCAGAGCCGGCTCGTCGCAGTGCCGTCCGGGCTCATCGTCGTGGTGATCGAGATTGTCGGCGTGCCGGCGATGTTGGCCGGAACGATGGGCGCGACGTCGCCGGCCGTCAGCGTCCCGGCGATCACGGGTCCGAGGATCAGGCGTGTCGAGATGCGACCGCCGCTCCGGTAGGACACCGCCCCTTCATAGGAGGTTCCCGCCGTCAGCGTTCCGCCGCCGCCCTCTTTCCGAACGACAGTCGGGTCGTCTGATCCCGCAAAGGACCAATCAGCCGCGCCGACCGGGCGATACTCGAAGATGACGCTCTCGGCCCGGGCGTTGTCGACATCGCCCGTGAACAGGAGGATCGGCACAGACACCCCGCCGTCGGTCAGGTCGACGGCGGCCAGGTTCCATTCGCCGAGTTGCGGCGGGGTCACCTCATGGGTTTCTGGCGTGAGCGCGGGCGGGACCGGGGGAACCGAAGTCTGACCGAGGGCGAACGGATACTTGGCGTCGGTCTCGCTGACGAACGTGACCATCACCGACTTTGTTGATGGGTCGAACTCGGTGTTCAGGCACAGGCATTTCAGGCCGTTCAGCACGAAGTCCGGGTCGTCGATCTCGAACGCGTCACCCGGCTTGATCTTCTGCAGCCAAGGCATGAGCGGCACGATGCCGGCCATCGGCTCGCGCGTGTTGGCGATCTCCAGCGCGGCGAGCTGCGCGCCCTGTGTCGGCTTCGAGACATAGGTGTAATCGAGACCGCGCGGACGAGTCCCGCCGTCGGCGTCCCGATAGGACTGCGCTGACACCTTCGGGATGGCGGTCAGTTGCCAGTTGTGCGCCTCGCTGATGACGCGCGGACGAATGGTGTTGATGCGGTCGATGCGGCTCGCGCCGGTGTCGAGTTGTAGCTCGCCAGCGGTGTCGGCCCCGGTGATCGTGACGATGGACGCACGAGGCGCGGCGCGGCTGATGCAGGAGATCTTGCCCGCGCGCTGCGCGTAAACCGCGCCGCCGGCTTGCAGGAAGCTCTTGAGAACCTCGTGCTTGTCATCGTCGGTCGTCGGATAGCCGCTGACCGTCCAGCCGTTCGCGTCGGCGATATTGGCCGCCGAAACGAACGCCGGCACGTCGATGCCCGAAAGCTTGGCACCGATGCCGCCGACCTGAAAATCCGTCTCCGAACCATGGGCGGGCGCGCCCTTGAGGGTTGGCCCCTCCCACAGACCCAGCGACCACTTGAGGCCCCAGATGATCGGGTTCGTGATGTAAACCCACGTCGCCGGATTGTTCAGGCGACAGGCGCCCAAGCCGCCCGGATAGGTGCTGTCGAGGCGAGGGTCCCAGCCCTTGAGTCCGCGCAGGACATGCAGGCCCTTGATCTCGCCCGTCGGGAACGCCGTGTATTTGGAGTTCTCGCCCATGACATGCATGGCGGCGGCCTTGCCGGACAGCTTGTGCGCCGCCGACCAGCCCGACATCGTGCTGCCGTTCTTGAGCCCGGCGGGCGACGACAGCGCGACGTCCGGCTGCGCGCCGAGGGTGCGCTTGAGCCAGAGCTCGCCCGCGTATTGGCTGGAGATGGCCTTGCCGTTGCCGTCGAAGGTGACGAGTTCCTCGTCGGCCTTGAAGCTCTCGTAACCGTCAATCGGTCCGGCGCCGGCGAGGACGCTGACCACGCCCTTATACATCAGGTCAGGGCCGAAGGTTTTCTGATAGACCGCCGCGCCCGAGACGCCGACCCGCCCAGCCGGGAACGGGATCGGGCTATCCTCGTCGAGCATCCAGTCGGACATACGGCCCGACCCGCCGACCTTCGGCTGGAGCGCGGACATGGCCGAACTGATCGCGACGTTCATCGCCAGGTTCGTCGCGATGGAGGTGATCGTCGCCCCGACCGACGCCGTAGCCACGGCGGCGGGCGCGGCGGCCACAGCGGCCGACGCGGCGAGAGGCAGAAGGAAGATCATTCAGCTCCTCCAGGCCGCGACGAACTGATGCGGAATGAGCGGCTGGCAAACCCGGTTTGTCCCGTCGAAGCCCAGCACCCGCCCGTTATCGAGCGCGACCGTCAGCGAGCATCCGAACGGCTCGGGCGCCGCCAGCGCGACGATGTCGCCGGGCCGCGCCGAGGCTGGCGCGATCCGGCCATCCGGACCGACGCCCATGATCGAATCCATCATCTCGACCACATCCTTGAACCCGGCCTTCTGGATCATGGCCAACGCGCCGTCGGCGTCCTTGTAGGGAGCCTTCGTCAGAAGCGGGGCTCTGCGCCCCATCTTGGAGAGCGCATGGCCGGCGAGCTTGAACGCGTCCTTGCGGCCGGCCGCGAAAGGCTTGCCGTTGAATCGCGCCATGCAGGCCGCCACGGCGCGACCGCGCCGGATCATTTCTGGCGTCACAGGATTTTCTCGCGGCTGATCGGGACGAGCATGTTGAGCAGTCGCTTGAACAGCCCCGGGCTTTCCGGCCGGGACCGCCATTCCATCTTGCGACGGATGCCGTCGACGTAGATGAGGCCCTGCTCGCCGGGCCAGATGCTCGTGTGAAAGACATTGTTCAGTCGCCAGTCGACGTTCGGCTCGACTTGGCGCTCGGCTTGCGTGCCGCACTCCATGGTCAGGGACGACGCCTTGCCGACACGGAATCGCGGCTTGTCGAACTCACCATCGAACTTGAGCAGCGGCACGCCGATAAGCGTCCCGGTCGCCCGGTCGATGGTCCCCTCCCACCACTGAACGCGGATGCCTTGGAGGGCCGGCGACGACAGCGCGGCGGTCGCCGTGTCGCTGGGCGGAAGCAACACGAACTCCAGACGGGTCGTCTCCGACTCCGCGCCGTCCTTGATCGACGGCAACGGGCCGAGAGAACCGTAGATCGGATGGCGCGCGATGTAGGTCTCGACCCCGTCACCCTCGCCCGCGTCGAAGCGGACGAACCCGCCATCGGTCAGGCAGAGGGCGGCTCCCGGCAGATCGAACCGGACGAGCGAGGCCGTTGTCGGCGCTGGCCCCCGGTAGGAGGCCTCAAGGGCGGCGTCCATCACTCGCGCTCGCGAACGGTGAACTGCAACACGACCTCATGGTCGACGCCGACCTCGGTCTCTTTCAGGTCGCGGACATAGCCCTCGATCTTGGGCGTCACGATCTCGACGACGTCATTGTCGGCGTGCGGGGCGCGCAGCATCTCCTGAAGCGTCAGGAGAGCTTCGCCGCCCGCCGTGGCGACCGCCGGTTCGGCCAGGCGATAGAGGAACCGCTGACCGCCCGTGATGACTGACAGGAACCATCCGCGCTTCATCTGATAGCCATTGCCGAGGCCGTCGATAATCAGGGTCGTTCCGGCCTGACCCGCACCCTTGACCCGAGGGTCAGGCGGAGCGCCGACCACGACGCCCGGTTGCTGGACTTCCATGACGACCGTGACGCCAGCGCGGTCGATGCCGGCGAACTCAAGGCTCTCGGCATACGACATCGACGGCATGGTGAAGGTCAGGGCATACCGGTCGCCCTTGCGGGCGAGCTCGGTCTCCGACCCGCCCGTGGCGGCCTCCAGCACGTTCTTGGAACTGACCCTCCCGATAGCCATGCCGGCCGGCGCTGGCGTGCTGGGAAGAACCACGGCCACCATCAGCCGGCCCTCATGCCGAGGCGATACCGGACCGACTTGGCCCGGTCGTTCGGGACGGCTTGACGCGCGCCCCGGACGGCCTGCCCGCCGCTCTCGTCGGCCATGCGCTGGGCTTGCGCGAGTAGATCCTCGGTGACCACGGCGCCGCGCATGTCGAAGCTGATCGCGCCACCGCCGCCGCCCGCGCGGAAGCCAGGCGCGCCGATGTCGACTTGCTCGTGCGGCGACTTCCAGAAGGCGACGAGCTGACTGTCGGTCCCGCCGCCGCCCGAAGGCAGGATCGATCCGCCGGTCGCGAACTTCGGCAGTTTCGAGAACATCGATGAGATGATTGAGGTGATGTTCCCGAAGCCGCCGCCGGACTTCATGCCGCTGGACCCGAGGCCCAGCAGATCGAAGATTTGCGAGCCGACGTTCCGCATGGAGTTACGGATGGCGTCGCCGAACATCGACTGGAGAACCGACGTCCAGTCGCCGCGGAGAGCCGCATCGAGCCCGTTGGCGAAAGCGTCCGCGAAGTCGTCGCGCATGTCGGCGATCCGCTCCTTGATGCGGTCGACGCCCATGGCCTCGCGAAGGTCGTCGATGGCCGTCAGCGGGCGCAGCTCGACCCGCTGCATAGGGTCAAGGCGTTCGGTGCGCTCGTCGTCGTAGCGAGCCTGATTGCGGCGCCCGAACTCTGCGGCGGCCTCCGGTGTGATCACGCCTCGCGCGGCTGCATCGCGAAGGCGAGCAGCCTCCCGCTCGAACCGCTGCGACGCGCGTTCTTGATCGGTCAGCAGGCCTTCCATGATCCCGCGAACGTCATCGCGGAGTTGCTGGAATTTCTCGGCGGCCGTCCGCGTCGTCCGCTCCGCCGGATTGACCAGCGTCTCTTGGAGCTTCGCCATCCACTGGCCGACTTCGACGACCATGTCCGGAACATAGGAGTGGCCGACGACCCGGTCATAGAGGTTGAAGAACGCGTCTCCCGCCTCTTTCACCTTGCGCCCGACGAAGGTGAACACCCCGCCCAGCTTGTCCTGCAACCACGACTTAACGCCCTCATAGAGCTTCCGCATCGAGTCGACCGCACCCGGCCAGAACGCCTCGATCACACCGCCGAGCATCTGGAGCGTGTTCGTCACCGCGCCCTTGAGCGTCGCCCAAGCGCCCGCGAAGTCGCCGGTCAGCAGATCGCCGAGGATCGAGAACAGCGACCCGATGTTCGACAGCGTGCCTTCGACGATCACGACCAGGGCGGTCAGGGTCCGCACGACGGAGTTGCCGAGAAGGTCGACAACCAAAGCGGCGAATTTGCTGATCACCTGACCGGCCGGACCGTCGAAGAACTTCGTCCATGCGCCGGCCAGGCCGCGCACGAGGTCACCCACTGTCGCGAACAACTCGCCGAGCGCCGGACCGAGGGTTTCCTGAGCGGTTTCCCAAAGCCGCTTAAGCACCGGCTCGACATCATCGCGGAACAGCAGGAACGCGCCGACGACCGCCGCGACTGCGGCGGCGACCGGGAGGATGAATGGCACGATGCCGCCGATGGCGACGCCGACGCCAGCCAGTGCGCCGCCCGTGCCGAGGGTCGTGATCAGCGTGCCGACCGCGCCGACCACAGCGCCGATGGCGATAAGCGCCGGGCCGAGCGCGGCGGCGATGCCGGCGCCGATCACGACGAAGTTCTGCATGGTCGGACTCAGGGTGTTGAACCGGTCCGCCAGACCCGCGACGCCATCCATGAGCGGCGTCAGGTAGCGGTTGACGATCACGCCCATGCTTTCCGACAGGGTGTTCAGACTGTCGCGCAGCTTGTCATAAGGGTCGGTTTTCTGCGCCGCCGCCCCCGCGCCGCCGAACTGGTTCTCGAGTTCGTTGAGGATGATCGTCTGCGCCCCGGCGACGTTGCCGCCCGCGACCATCGACTTGATCATGTCCTTTTGAGCGGCGGTGAACTGGATGCCCGCGCGACCCATGGCGGTCAGACCTTTCACCGGATCGTTCAGCGCCTTGCCGATCAGCAGCGTGGCCGGCTGGAGGTCCATCTGCATGCGCGTGGCCAGGTCGACGGCGGCCTGTTGCGCGCGGTCGAAGTTCTGCCCGGCGACGCGACCGAAGGTCAGGAGGTTGGCGGTGACTTTCCGCAGAATGTCGTCGTCGTCGTAGAGCGAGTTCCGCATCAGGCCCTCGGCCAGGCCCGCCAGTTGCTCTTTGGTTTTCCCGGACGCCGCGCCCATCGACGTCAGGGCGGCCTCGACCTGGCCCATGGCGTCGGCCGCTTCGGTTGCCGCCTTGGAGGCGGCGAACCCGGCAGCGATCAGCGGCGCGGTGATGGTGGCGGTCAGGCCCGCGCCGACCATGGCGAAGCCTTGGCCAAGCTTCTGCATCGACTGGCCGACACCGCGCAGATGCTTCTGGGCGGCGGTCAGCCCGGTCTCGAACTGCGCCGAGTCCAGACCCAGAACGACCTTGAGGGCGCCGATGGTCGCTGCGCTCATGGGTCACCTCGTCGCTGGACAAACCCGGTTTGCCTGCGCGAGGGTGCGCCGGCTTAGGGAGTCATTCTGATGTTGATGGTCGTGGCGGCGGTCGCCGCTTTGCTCCAGACCCCCACACCGCCCCCGCCGGGACCGGTGACAGATGGGATCATTCGGAGCGCGAGAGCCGCTCTGGACGAGCGATTGCTCGACTATCCAAGCGCCCGATTCCGGGACGTTCACGGCAACGCTATGGTCGTTTGCGGCTTCGTGAACGCCAAGAACCGAATGGGCGCCTACACCGGCTGGAGCCGGTTCGCCTATGTGGACTTGGGGAGCGATCCTTACTTGCTGGTCGATGACGCCGAGGGTTCGGACGACATCATGCTCGACGCCTTCTGTGGCGACGACGGCAAGCGCCTTACCGGCGCGGACCTCTCTCAGCGGTTCGCGAGCCGCTGACGGGCGGCCTGCGCCGCCCGCCTAACCCGCTTCCCGCATCGCGCGGAACTTGGCCTTCATCTGGTCCGCCGACATCCGACGGACGACTTTCTTGATCCCGGTGAACTCCGAGAGAGTCGGGAACGGCTTCTGTCCGGGAAGCGTGACGGTGTGCCAGACCGCCCACGCCATCTGTTGATGTTCGCGCTCCAGCCGCTTGGCCGAGCCCTGCATCTGGAGACGGTAGGTCATGAGCGTCTGTTCCCAGAACGCATCCTGATCGAGGCCGAGGCTGATCCATTCGATCAGCCTCGCCTCATAGTCCCATCGCTCCCCGGCTACTGAGGGTTTGCGCCGGCCTTCCGCAGCTCCTCGACCGGAACGCCGAGGAAGGCGGCGAGCGCCGGTTGCATGGCCTCGATCACCGGCCGCATGCCGACCTCGTCGAGGATGGCCAGGGCGTTTTCCTCGGTCGCGTCGTCGGGATGCATCTTGCGCAGCATGGCCTGCAGAACGACGTCGAACTTGTCGATGTCGGCCATGCTCGCGCCGTCGTTGATCAGGTCGATGCCGTGCTCGGACTTGAGGCGCTTGCCTTCCGAGAACGGCAGTTTAAGCGTCCAGGACTTGCCCAGCGCCTTGAGGGCTGACTCGCCCTTGAGCGGGTTCGCCATGTTACGCGGGCTCCTCATAGACCGGCAGGCCCGACACCTTGATCGGGACGTTCAGGGTCAGGCGACCGTCGACCTCGGCGCCCTCCGTCGACTTGCCCGTCAGGAAGCCGAAGAACGTCTCGGTCGCGCCGTCGGGATAGCCGACCTGAAACTCCTGATTGCCGGCCGCGCCGAACAGGGCGTCGGCCTTGGCCCGGGCGGCGGGCGTGTAGTTCAGCACGACGCCGCTCTCGCCCGGCTCGATCATGCCGCCGCCGTATTCGCGGGTTTTGTTCGGGCTCTTGAGATGGGTCTTTTCGACCGTGCCACGCGTGGGGTTCGGCAGGGTGACGGAGACCGCCTCGCCGATCTCGGTGAACACCTTGGGGACGACGCCAGCCGCGGAGGTGCGGTGGCTGAAGCTCATCCCGTCAGCGGTGATCGCTTCGGACTCTGACATGATGCATGGCCCTCCTTAGGCCGGTCGGAAAGAGACCCGGACGTCGTGCCGGGTGCGGTGAAGGATGTTCGGACTGTCGCCAAAGCGACCCCGCTCGGTGTCGATCACCGCGCAGTTCAGAAACTTGGTTGTGCCGACGACCTGGCCCTTTGCCGGCAGGGACGCCGCAAGCGCCTCGCCGACCGCCTTGGCGTCGAGGAAGGTGTCGCCCCAGCAGTCGCACTGGACCCGGGCCTGAACGAGTCCGCCGGCCACCTTGAGGCCGCGCGTCGGAACGCCGTCGACCAGCCAGAGCGCGAGCGACGGCGAGACCTCGTCTCGAACCGACCACTGGATGCGCGGGCCGACCACGGCGATGAGGGCGGGCGCGGCGGCCAGATGGGTCCGGAGATCCTCTTCCATCCGTCAGCCTCCAGCTTTCAGGGCCTTGCGGCGGGCGCGGACCGTGGCCGCATCGATCTGCGTCGTGATCGCGTCTCGCGCGCGATCCAGCGTCGCATCCTGTTCCTCGTCCCACGCCGGCCGGCCGAATGGCTGCGGCCCGTGGTTCTCGTTTCCGAACTCTTGCTGGATGGCCTGTGGCGGCATTCCGCCGCCGACGACCTTGACCCCGGCATAGACCTCGACCGTCGTCTTTTCCCGGAAGTGCTTCCGCGCGCCTTTCGAGCGTTTCGTCCCGACGCCGATGGCCCCTTTCAGATCGCCTTCCAACTTGGGCGCCTTCGCTGCCATGGCGTCGGCGACAGGCCGGAGCGCCTCAAGGCCGGCGCGGCGCAGGATGTTTCGAGCGGTCCCCTTTTTGAACTCGCCCAGCGCCGCTTCGAGTTCACTGAACCCCGCCGTCGAGACTGTCGTTTTCACGTCGCGACCGGAGCCTTGCCGACGGTATGCAGCTCGACCACGTCGTCGAACGGGCGAAGGTCCTGAATGTCGTGATCGAGGCCGTCGAACTCGACGACCTGGCCGATGTCCACCCCGGCCAGCGGATAGATGCGGAACACGACCTTGCGGACTTTCACCTCGCCGTCGCCTTGCAGGAACTCCCGCCCGCCCGGATAGGCGACCTTCGCCCATGGCCGACCGACGAGAACCCGCGCCGGGAGCGGCGCACCCGCCGCGTCCCGCGCACCCGGGCCGAGTTTGACGATGCGGATGCGCTTGTCGAACTCGCCCGGGTCCATTGGTCAGGACTTCTTCTTCGTCTCTTGCGGCTTCTCAACCGGAGCATCGACCGGCTCGCCTTTCAGCACGCCAGCCTCGACGGCGGCGCTGGCCGCTTCCTCGCTGACGACAGCCGTGGAGCCGGCGGGATACTCATGGACGACGGTTTCGCTGACGCGATTGCGCCAGCGTTTGGCGAACTCAACGGATTTCATGTTCAGATCCTCCTGATCCAGTAGGGGCCGAGCAGCGCCTTCACGCCGTTCGGCAGTTCGTTGACGATGTTGCCGACGTTGATGGCCGACCGGTTCCGGAACCACTGGCCGACCAGCAGTTTCACGGCTTGGCAGATGGACTTGGGAACAGGGTCGAAACCCGCCCGGTAGCGCAGGCGAACCCGGTTTGCCCCGAGAACCCACGCCGCGCCGGCATAGCCTTGGACTTGGCCGTCCTCGACATAGAGGCCCTCGACATCGAGTGGCTGGGCGACGCCTTCGCGGTCCCAATACTCGACCTCGACGACATTCAGCAGCGGCCCCATCGGCGGGGTCAGCGCGGACCGGAAAGCCCAATCGGTCAGGCCGCGCCCGTTGCCGTAGCGGACCTCAAGAACCTGCGGCCCGATGCACTGGCCGAGCCACCCATGCGGCCCGTCCAGCCATGAGCCGGCGGCGTCGATGTAAGCGCCGATCAGATCGTCCTCGTCATCGGTCGTCACCCGAAGATGAGCCTTCATGTCGTCCAGACTGACCAACCTCTCGGGCGGCGTGACGACGAGGACGTTCATGGATCAGCCCTCGCCTTGGGCGGCCAGGTTGCGGGCGACCGCCTCGGCGCCCGTCGCGCTCGGGTCGTTCAGGTCGATGCGGTTCTGATCGGCCGACGTGTTCGCCCTCGGGTCGGCGTCGAGCGCCGGGTCCGAGGGGTTGACGTCAGCGGTCTGATGCGGAGCGCCGGACGGGTCGAACTCGGTCGCCGGTTTGGCGGCGGCCTTCTTCGTGGCGGGCTTCGCAGCGGCAGTCTTACGCGTGGTCATGGTTCTTCTCCTGTGTGGTCCCCGGCTTTCCGGGAGGGGCGCGACACGCCCCACCGGGAAAGCCGGGCCGGCATCGCGCCGGCCCGGTTCCTCGTCGCTGAGTTACGCGTTGACCGCGATCTTCAGCGCCTTCATCGCCTCGGGGTTGGTGACCCCGCCGCCGACCCGCTTCGTGGTGTAGAAGTGGACGAACGGTTTGTTGGTGAAGGGATCGCGCAGCACGCGGATGCCGACCCGGTCGACGACCAGATAGGTTTCCTCCATGTCGCCATAGAGGGCGGCGATGGCGTTGGCCGCGACGGCCGGCATGTCCGGGATGTCGACGATCTGCTCGCCGGCCAAGGTGGCCGGATTGCCGAGCGCATAGGACGGTTGCCACAGGTAGTTGCCTTGGCCGTCCTTGAGCTTCCGCATCGCCGTCTGAGCGCCGCGCCCGGTGTAGAGCTTGGCGTTCGCACGGAACTCCGCCGGCAGGGCGCCGAACAGGTCGAGGAAGCCGTCGCCCGCGATGGCGGCGGCGGCGCCCGAGTTGACGACCTCGATCGCTCCCCACGGATGGCGGGCGGCGTTGGCTCCGCCCGTCACATAGGTCAGCAGGCCATGCGGCTTGTTCGTGCCGTCGCCGGACAGGAAGGCGATGCCCTCCTGACGCGCGAACTCGGTGTCGACTTCATCGGCCAGCCAGGCTTCGAGGTCGATGGCCGCGTCATCCAGCAGGGTCTGCGAGATGGCGGGGTTCGCGTAGATTTCGCCGAGCGGGAAGTCGAGCTGGGCGATCTGCGGCGTGCTGGTGGCGGGACGGGCGGCGGTTTCGCCGACCCAGCCGGACCCGACCGCGCGGTCGGTGAACAGCTTCTTGAACCCGGCCGAGGTGATCGACACGACGCGGGCGTTCGCGCGGATCGGCGAGACCCGCTTGAGCTTGCCCGTGATCGTGCGGTCCCATTCGACCGGGGCCAGGTAACCGCCATCCTCCGCGGTTCCCTTGGTCATGGCGGCGTTGACGTCAGCGCCAGCGCCGTCGCCCTTCCGCATGTGCGCCTTGAAGGCTTTCACATACTCGGGGTCGCCCTCCAGATCACCGATGACGCCGCCGCCGTGGCCGCTCAGGCGCAGGGCCGCGATATCGGCGGCCTGCTTGTCGATGGCCGCCTGCAGTTCGCCGACAGACGCGTTGATCCGGTCGACCTTCTCGTCGACCACGACGTCAGCCTTGCCTTTCAGCTTGGCGTCGTTCTCGGCCTTGAAGTCGGTCCAGTTCTTTTGGAGCTCGGCGAGGACTTCCTCCGGAGCCTTGGCCATCACGCCGCCTTGGACGGCGCGCGGGACCGCCTGCGCAAGCGCAACGGCCATCAGGGTTGAAACCGCCGACGAGTGGCGGAGATGAGTGGTCTTCATGGGGATGCCCTCCTTGGGCGCTGCTATGATTTGTAGAGGGCCGTCAGCGGCCCCCAGTCGAAGTCGCCAGCGTCTTGCTTGGCGTTCTCAGGGGCAGCGCCAGGCTTGCCCTTGATCTTGGCGAGCAGCTCACGGGCCTGAGTGCGGGAGCTGCCCGCAGCCATCAGGCCGTGTTCCGCTTGGCGCAGCGCGTTCGTCGCGCGGGCCTGTTCCGTGACCTTGTCATCCTCCGCCATCTCGTCGGCAGGCAGGAGACCATCGGCGAAGCCGAGGCGAATGGCCTCGGACCCGTTGATCCATTTTTCGGCATCCATCCACGCGGCGCAGTCGGCGACTGGCTGACCGGAGCGCGAGGCATAGACCTCGGCGAGGGCGGCATCGAAGGGTTCAAGGAAAGCCGCCGTCTCGGCCATGTCGTGTCGGTTGCCGACCGCGACGACCCAGCAGTCATGAATCATCAGGAACGAAGACGCGCCGATCAGGATTTCGTCGCCAGCCATGGCGATGATTGAGGCGGCCGAGGCGGCCAGACCCATGACCTTGACCGTCACTTTCGCGCCATGCTCCCGCAGGCGATTAAAGATGGCGATGCCCTCGAACACGTCGCCGCCGGGCGAGTTGATGTGAACCTCGACCGCGTTGTTCTGGCCGACCTTCCGCAGCGCCGCATCGATCCGGTTGACCGTGACGCCCTCGCCCGTCCACCAATCCTCGCCGATGACGTCATAGATCGTGATGACGTTCTCGCCCGCCGCCGCCGCGCGGACCCCCGCGTTCCACTTGTTGAACGCCTCGGGTTTGGAATAGGCCGAGACGTCGGTTCGGACCGGGAGGGCAATACGGCCAGGGCGTTCGGCGCGAACCGTGCCGCAGATGGCGCGGGGCTGGGCGTCAATCTTCATCGTCGTTTTCCTTTGCAGGCGCACGCTTCTTGAGGGCCGCTTCCGCCGCCGCTTCGAGTTTGGTTTCGGTCTCGTCCTCGCCCTCGGCGGGCTTGGCGGAGACGGCTGCGCGGTCCAGACCGTTGCCGTCTGGATGCGACGGCATGCCGATGCGGCGGCGGATGTCGTTTGCCGTCATCCACGGCTGGTGACCGCCGGCCCCCGCTGCCTTGGCGAAGGCCTCGAACTGATCCTTGATCGTGCCGTTCAGCAGCGCGTCGATGTCGAACCGGGCTTCGAGGTCGTCGCCGTCGTCGTCGATCAGGTCCCGGCCAATGGCCTCGGCCCAAGCCCGGAACCACGGGTTCATGCCGAACCGGACGAAGCCGATGGACAGTTGTTCGATCCCGCTGCCCCAGCCGGTGTCGTCCATCATCGCCAGAGGGCGCGGGACCCCGAACGTCCGCAGGATCTCCTCGACCTGAAAGCGCCTCGACTCAGCCGACTGGGCGTCACGGGCGGTCATGGCGAACGCCTCGTATTTCGCGCCGCCTTCGAGGATGGGCGTGCTGCCCGCGTTGTCGGCGCCGGTATGCCGCGCCGCCCAGCTTTCCTTGAGCCGGGCATACGCCACCTCGCTCAGCTCACCCGGGATTTCCAGCGTGCCGGACGCGAAGGTCCCGTTGCGATACATGGCCGCCGTGGCGCGCTCCGCCGCGATGGCGATGGCGATAGCGTCGGCCGCCTTCCGCACACGCGAGATGCCGTTCACGCCGTCGAAGGTCAGGCCGCGAAGATGGAACACCTCGCTCGCCTTGAGCTCGATGCGCCCGCCCGACTTGCGCTGGTAGAAATAGCGCATCGTGAAGTCGTCGGCCTGGCGGATGTCCAGACGGGTCGGCTCCAGCGGGAGCAGATCGGTGACTGGCCCGCGCGGCGAGCGCACGACCAGGGCGACCGCGCCCTTTTCCTCGACGAGGGCGCGATACTGCATCAGGCCCTTGAACTCGAACGGCGTCTGCCACGCGTTCGGGCGGCGGCGCAGGACGCGATAGAGCGGATGGCTCTTGGCGCGTTCGAGGTCGCCGTCCGCCGTCTCCCGATGAAGGATGAGCGGCAACATGGCCGCCGTCCCGCAGATCAGGTCGACGCAACGGAACACGGTCGGATTGCGCAGCGCCATCTCGGTCGACACGCCGAAGCCGGACGATGTCTCTATCCCGCCGCGCAGAAGCTCGATCACACGCGGGTCGTTCAGGTCATAGAACACCACACCCGGCCCGCTGGCGTCGGCGCGGACCGCCGGCACAGCGGACGACGCCGAGGCGCCGGACCAACTGATCGTCGGAATGAGGTTGCGCAGTTTCATTCGCTCTCCCTCAGACCATTCGGATGCCGCGCGTCTCGTAAACCGAGCGGCCGGCGGCGGTTGGGTTTCGGCTCATCAGCATGATCGCGTTGAGCGTCGCCGCGAGCGGGTCGATCTTCGCGTTGCCCGACGACTGCTTGGTGATGATCACCGCGCTGCCCCGGGTCTCGACCTTCGCGTTCCCGACACACCACGCCATCATCGGCTGGGCCGCATGGCGGAGCGTGCCGTTCTTCAGTTTGATCTCGCCGCCCCACGTCGCGGGCGACAGGGCGTAACCCTGACGGATGGCGACCTGCATGCCGACGCCGATGCCGCGCATCTCAAGCTCGTCGACGAGCGTCGTCACGCCGACCGGGTCGAGGCCGACCGCGTCCTGATCGGGCAACAGGCCCGACTCCTTCACGAGGGCGACGAGGTCGGCGGCGTCGACGAACGGCGTCATCGGGTCGTCGCACACGACAAGGTCGCCCTGACCCGCGAAGTCCATCAGCCGGGGCGCGATGTCCTGACGTCGGTTCAGAACGTCGTCGTGCGCCCAAGCCCGGTTCCAAAGCAGCCAACGGCGGGTCTCGCGCTCCCGGCCCAGCACAGCCAGGCCGAACAGATCGTCGAGACCGCCGCCGTCGATGCCGATGGTCACGACCTCACACCGCTCAAGCAGGGCGGTCAGAGACAAACCGGGTTCGCCCGCCGCCTCCCAATAGTTCGCGCCGGTCCAGCGGTTGTTCGCCAGCCGCAGCCCGATTTCGACGTTCAGGTGTTTGGCGAGAAAGACTTGCAGTTCGCCGCCGGTCGCCTCGATGACCTTCTGCAGTTCGCTGGCGAGCCAGCCCAGATCGACCGACCGCCCGATGTTCGGGTTCGTGACGTAGAAGTTGGCCGGATCGAGATAGGCCTTGGCCTCGATCATCGCTTCCGGGAACTCGTAGATCAGCGCCAGGCTGCGCGGGTCCTTGATCGTTCCGTCGCGGACCTGTCGGAAGTAATTCAGCTTGGTTTTGAAAACGCCCGCCGGCTCCTCGTCGGCCGCCGTGCTGGCCCAGATAACGAACCCCTCAGGCCGGGCGACCAGCCCGCCGATGGCCTCGCGGAGCATGCCGTCCGCCTTCGGGCGTTTGCCGAAAAGCCAGAGCTCGTCGACGAAGATGTAAGCGGCCTTGGTTCCCGAGACGGTGTCGGAGTCCGCCGCGACGACCTTGAGTTTAGCGCCCGTCAGACGGTGCGTGATCGTCCGCGTATGCTCTTGCACATGGAGCAGCGCGTCGAGGTCAGGGTCCGCCTTGACCATCCCCCGGGCCGGCTCGAAGGCGTTGTTCGCCACCTCCAGCGTCGGGGCGAGGATCAGCAGTTCGGCGGAGTGACGCCAGTTGCGGATGAGAGCCGTGACCATCACGCCCGCCGCCAGCGTCGACTTCGAGTTCTTCTTGCTGATCAGCAGGAAGAACTCTTGGATCAGGCGGCGACCGGCGGCGGCGTCGTATGCGCCGAAGATGGCGCGGACGAAGTCGAACACCCACTCTTCGCAAGCCTCGCCGAAGGTCGGCGCGCGATGGCCACCCTTGCCGCCGTCGAGGGTCGGGTCCCAAATCGGCGGCGCATCGACGATGACCAGCGACTTGAAAACCGCCAGCGCCTCTTCCGCCTCGTCGGCGAACAGGGGCGCGGGTAGCAGGGAGCGCCGGTCGACGATGCGTTCGCGCCAATCAGGGCACGCCGTCGACCACTCCATCATCCGTTATCGACGGCCAGCCTCGGGCCGGACGGAGTAGCGAACCGACCGGTGACCTGTTGAGCGGCGCGGAGCCGTTCTTCCTTTTTGCCGAGCGGTTCCTCGCGTGGCTCGCGCACGGCACGACCCTTCACCCGGCGGTCGGCCTCCGAGGCGTCACCCTGTTTGAAGGTCTCGCGGATGAACCGAGCCGCGGAGACGTTGCCCTCGCGGGCCTTCTTCCACATGGCCTCGGTCAGCACGGCTTCCGCCAGGGTGGCCCCGTCGTCCAGCTCTCGAAAATAATACTTCCTCAGCGTCGGTTCGCTGAGCCCGATCCGCGCCGCGATCTGTTGAACCGTGAGGCCCGACGCGCGCAAAACCGACACGTTTTCAGCAACTTGAACCAACCGCTTGTGCCGCTTCCGGCCACGAGGGTCGGCGGCTTCGGTCCAAGGGTCACCGAGCAGATCGGTCAGGCCCGCGTTTTCGTCGGCCATGGAAAAAAATCCTTGAATGGCACCCCCGCCGGTCCTTAGCGGCCGACCGGCTCAGACTTTCGATGCCCCCCACCTTCGGATCAGTCCCAGATGCCGACGTGGTGTCGGCTCTCCTGTTCGAGAGCTTGCTTGTGCTTGTCGTGGCAGGGCCACTTGCACAGGACTTGAAGGTTCGACTCCGCCCAGAACAGGCGCTCGTCGCCACGGTGCGGTCGGCGATGGTCGACTGTTGGACTGTCGTCCGCCGGGCTCTTGCCGCCGAGGACACGACCGCAGCCTGGCCATTGGCAGGTGTAGCAATCGCGCAGGAGGATGACCTCGCGCAGCTTGCGCCAGCGGGCGGTCTTATACCAACCACGCCACGGCGCGGACGACTGAGAGGATGGCGGACCCGCCGGTTCAGCGGACCGGGCGAACTTGGTTTGCCCGACTGAATAGGAGAGGCGCTGTGTGGGGTGGCTCAGGCGACTGGCCATGAACACCCTCCGGAAACGGTAAGCCCGCCGCTGACCGGGTCAGGGCGGGCTCAAGTCGCATTTCTCAGCGATGGGAGTCCATTGGACTTACCGTTCCTGCTTGGCAAGACCCTTCCATGTCGATTCTTGGAGAACCGTTTCGACGACGGCCAGCGCATCGACGAGCCGCTGTTTGTTGGCATGGTTCAGATCGCCGCCATTGCCGAGCGACCGCAGGGTCCGGCCCTGTCCGACGACCGCGTTGAGAACGTCGAGGGTGCGCTGGTCGCCGATCCGGCGCCCGATCTCTGTGACCACGGCGCTCGCGCGCCCGGCAAGCGCGACCCTCTCCAGCATCCGGCCCGGGTCGCGCCCGCCGCCGCCGCTCGCCGACAGACCGCTTATCGAGACCGGCGGCATCGCCTGCTCCCAGAGAACCCGATAGGTGTCGCCCCATCGCTTCGCCTCGTCGGTGATCGAGCCGGACTTGTAGAGGTTCGCCAGGCCGTCGACGCGGCTGGCGCGGCGCACGGTCTGGACGTCCAGAACGATCTGGCCATGCCGGCGGGCCATCGACCCGTCGTCATTCCGCCGCCACTCGCCGACGTCGACGGTCTCGACCTCGAACTCTTCGCCACGGGCCTTCGCCCGAGAGAGCGTGTCGTCGATGGCAGCCTCGACCGCCTCCGAGGTTCGAGCTTCCGACAGCTCCCGTTCGATGTCGCGAATGATCAAGGCCGCGCGGCGCCGGTCCGACAGGTTGCCAGACGCCAAGCCCTCGGCTTCCGCCAGACGCTCGCGCTGATATCGCGACAGCTTCCGGCCGCTGACGACGGGTTCCGACATGGGCGCAGCCGCCGCCCGCACGCGCCGTCCCCGATGAGCCCTACCCACGTTTCGCCTCGCACTCGACGGTGATGTTCATGCGCCCGAAAGCGGACCGCGCGCCGGCCTTGAGGCGGTCGACGGCAAGCGTCGTGCGGGCCACGATCACGCGCCGGCCCTCGTCCCATCGTGCCGGGTCGAGGTAGGCGGCGGCCCCGCTCTCGCCCATGGCCGACGCCACGGCGGACCGCACGTCGTCCGGTCCAGCCCACACGGCCCGCGTCGGCGCGGCGGCCTCGTCGTCGTTCAGCCAGGGCAAGAACCGATCCTCGTCGAGCCAGCGGTCGAGGTTCATCGCCTTGCCCCGCCCGAAGTCGGGATCACGGCGAACGGCGGCGGTCACGGCGGCCAGCAGCGGTTCCGCCTGAACGCCCGTCCGGCGGATGGCCTCGCCCCACGACGCCGCAACCCTGACCGGGCTGACCCGCTCCGGGGCCTTGCCCGCCCAAAGTCGCTGCGCCTTCGCACACGCGCTCGCGGAGGGCGTTAGCCCTTGAGAATCTCCCTTCCCTATTTGGGTGACATCCGTGTCACCCCTAGCGGTGACATCCGTGACATTCTGGGGTGACACTGGCGTCACCCGAGACGGCACGCTTGGGGTGACACTGGCGTCACCCGACCGGGCGCGCGACTCGGCCAACATCCGGGCGCGCGTGCTGGCGAATCCGTGGTCGAGGTTCAGCCGCCAGATCGGCACGCGCTTGCCCCGATGGACATGGAACCGCCCGGTCAGGACGATCAACCCCGCGCCCTTGAGCGCCTGCAATGCCCGCTGAACCGTGCGGTCGGTCGACTGCGATTCCATGGCCAGAACCGGGACCAACGCCCACACCTCGCCCTCGACATCGGCATAGGTCGCCAGACAGCCGAGAACCTGTTTGGCCTTCGAGGTCGGGCAGTCCTGCGCCTTCGACCATGTGACTGCGACGTCGCTCATGCCCGCCCCCCCGGACGGAACTTGCGAATGAGGCCGGTCTGTCGCGGCGGCGCAGGCTTGCGCTCATAGGGCGCGGGCGGCGGCCCGGGTTCAGGCAAATCCATCTCGACCAGGTCGCCCGACTGGACGCGCTCAAGCAGCGTGATCGCGCGCGACAGCTGCGCCAGTTCGGCCATGGTCTGGGCCAGCAACTGGCTCCGATGTTGCGGGTCGGAAAGTCGGAGATCCTCGTCGCGGAGCAGTTGCGCGCGGGCCGCCGATACGGCCCGCCGCTCCTCGCGCAGCGTGTTCAAAGCGGCCTCATACATACTCACGTCCACCCCCGGTCGGACGCCAGCCATGCCGGCATCGTCCACACGTTCTCGTCGCGGCCCTCGCCGCGCTTCACCTTGCTTTTCGGCGCCCACTTGGCGTCGCGCTTGTCGGTCGTTTCGCCGAGCAGCCATGCGGCGTCGGTCTGGTCGTGCAGCACGAGGGCCAGCGCGACGGAGCCCTTGGGCGGGCCGGTCGGGTCGTCGAAGCCAAACAGGTCCCGGGTCATGCCGCCTCCCGCCGTCGCGTCGACAGGCCGGCGAACGCCATGTCAGAGGGGCGCGTCAGGGCGTCAGACGCGCCGGGCTCGACCCAGAGCATCCGCGCCTCGCCATCGAACCCGGACCACTCCGGAGCCATGCCAGGGCGAACGAAGATGAACCACGCGTAGGTCGTTGCGGTGGAAAGCCCGGGTTGCCAGAGCCCCTTCCGAAGCCCGGAACCGCGACGAGGCAGGACCGCGACCGCATAGAGGCCGCACTCCCGGAACAGGGCGTGGCGTTCGACGCCCTCCAGCAATCGGAGCTGCAGAAGCATCGCCGCGCCGATCCGCGACCGCGCGACGGCCCGGCGGATGAACGCCTCGGTCAGGTCGCCGAACGGCGGGTTCGTGACGGTCCAGTCGGGCGCGGCCAGAGCGCGCATCGTTGGCGTGGTCAGGTGGAGCGTCGGGCGCAGATAGTCCTGTCGCGCAATGGCAACCGCCCCTGATCGGCGCGGATAGGGATAGACGTCAGACGCTCGCACGGTGCGGAACACGTCGGAAAGCCCGTGCGCGAGGTGACCCTCGCCGGCCGCCGGTTCCTCGCAGACAAGCCCGCGCCCGGGCAGGCCGAGGCGGTCAAGCAGGATGCCGAACGAACGCCCCCACCACGGCGGCGAGGGGAAGTAGTCGAGGCTATCGCCGGCCTCCAGACGGCTGGCCATCGTCGCGCGATGACCGTTCGGGACGGTTTTCATGGCGCGAGGGCGACTCCGATCTTGGCGAAGGCGATCAGCGCGTCAGCCGGGTCATTCCAAGTCGACCAGCGCAACGCCTCGAACCCTTCCGGGTCGTGATCGCGAGCGGCGAAGCCATAGACATCGGGTTTGCAGTTGATGCGGTCGGCGCCGATCATGCCGCCGGCCCGATTACACACGCCGATCACCACGCCATCGTCATCGACGACCGCGACAGGCCAGGCGCACCACAGATCGAGGGTGGCGTTGATGCAGACGACGACGATGTCGCCGACGGCGAGGCGCGGGCGAACACGGTCGTCGACCAGCCGCGGAGAGGCCGGGAACGGCAGGACGGCGGCGGTCACTGGCCACCTCCAGACGCCGGACCCAGCGACATGATCACATAGCCGGCAGGCAGCCCGAACGCCGGCCCGCGCAGGAGCCACCGAACGACACGGGTTTCGCGCTCGCCTGTGAAGTCGCCGCCCGAGGGTTGCCATTCGTCTAGGTCGAGAGTGTCGCCGACCTCATAGCCCCGGTCGTCGCGTCGCAACTCCCACGGTTTCAGGCCCGCCCGCACGGCGCGGAAGGGACCGGGCCATGTCTTGAGACGATGGCGGCGGACAGGCCTGGCCACGATATGCGGACAGTCGACCGAATGGCCGGACGTCTCGCCGCCGCCGCAATAGCAGGCGTTCGGGTCATGGCTCATGCGACACCCGCCGCCGGCAGAAGGCCGAGGGCCTTCATGCCCTCTGCATTGATCGAATAGCCGCTACCGTATGGCTCGCCGTCGTCGGTCCACATGCCTCGGCGGAACAGGACGAACCCTCGCGCTGCGAGCAGGCGCACCGCCGCCTCGATCACGCCGCGCGGGTCAGTTAGGCCCCCGCGCGCGATGATGTGGCGAAAGCACAAGCCGCAGTCGGGACCAACCGCGACCAGCGTTTTCAGGATGTCGACTTCAACCCGGCTCAGGTCGGTCATGCGGCGATCCCCTCTGGCTTGAGGGCTTGCGCCAGGGCGGATGGGTCGACGTCGAAACAGTCGGCGACGAACGCGACATCGGCCCCGTTCTCCACCTGACGGCGGGCCATTGTGATGACGCGGTCGCTGACGGGACGAGGGCAAACCCGGTTCGCCGCCGCGATGGCGTTCGCGACGATGGCCATGTCGCCATCGTCGACGCGGGCGATGATCAAGCCCGAGGGCGTCAGTCGCTTCCGGTTGATCCTGAACACGCGGGCGGCGAACGGCTTGTCCCAGCCGAGGCGGTCGACACAGGTCGCGGCGGCCAGCACGCGGGTTTTCCCGCCGCCCTCGCCATCCTCGAACACCGCCTCCGGATCGACGCCGGATATGCGGCACGACGCGACGAGCGCGACGGCGGCCTGCCTTGCAATGAAACCCGCCCCCTTCATCCCCAAACCTCCGGTCGGCCCTCGTGGGCGCGTTGAAACTCGGTCGACGCCAGCTCATGCAGTTGGTCGTCGAGGAACACGGCGACGGCGTCGACGACCGGGGCCATGGCGACCCGCGTGGCGGACGGCATCGAGGGGCGCGTGAACACGCCCAGCAGCTTGAGGAAGGATCGGGCGGTGTCGGCGATGGTCGCGCCCGCGTCCTTGTCCAGAACGGTCGTCGACGCGCGCCCGGACCGGCGCCCGAGCGTCATCAGCCGCAGTTCCGCATCGGCGTCGGCCGCGCCATCCCGAGCGTCGGCGGCGCACTGGCGCACGAGCGCGATCAGGCCGCGCCAGTCCGCCCGGGTGCTGACCAGCACCGCATGACCATGTTGACGGTTGCGCAGCCCCGTGGTCATGGCCGCCCCTTGATGTCGGCCATCTCCGAGATTTTCAGCAGCCCGTCGGGCGACAGGGCATAGCCGCCCGGTCCTTGCTCGAACCGGATGCCCTTCGCCCACGCCCGGCGCTTGGCTTCGGCGCACAGTTCGCGGGCGGCCTCGCCTCCGCCGACGCCGGCGGCCAGGTCCTTGCTGCGACACCGCGCGCCGTTGGCCATCCAGAGACGGGCGAGGATCAGGGCTTCGTCGCGGTTGAACCCGTGGCGCAGCATCGCCGCGCGCACCTGATCCCGAGGATTGGCGGCGCGGCGCGTCCACTCCGCGTTGATGGCCGACGGGTCATGATGCCGGCGAAGGTCGATTTCGGAACACCCGGCCATGCGCGCCATTGCGGCCCAGCCGAAGCCGGCGCGGGCCTTTTCGGCGACCCAGCGGGTGTCGACGTCCTGCGCCCGCGCCATCAGCGGACCTCGGGCGTGGCGGCCAGGGCGGTTTGCGCCTGACGGATTTCGTCGATGAGGTTGTCGAGGCCGGCGGCCATCTCCGCGCGCTCCGTCGGGTCGAGGCGGCGGTCGGCCATGATGGCGCGATAGCGGGCCAGCAGCGCGGCGCCGCCCTCGACCACGTCCGACAGTTCGTCGCGCAGATCGCCGGCCGCGACGGACGTAGGGCGCGCTTCGGCCATGGCTCCGGTCACGATGGCCTCGCCGCAATAGGCTTCGAGGCAGAGGACAATATCGATCGGCAGATAGTCGGGCGTTGTCGGGACCTGACACCGGCTCAGGTGCGGGACCGAATACGGACGGCATTCCTCGCGGCAGACGCGCGACGCTTCATCGAGACCGCCGCAAGCGGCGATCAGCTTGCGGGTTTTCAGCTTGAGCCAGCGGTTCGGGTTGGCAACGGTCATGCGGCTGCTCCGACCGTTCGCGAGACGTTCTCGCCGAAATTCTCGGCGCCTTCGCTCAGGCCCGGCGCCATGGTCCCGGCATCGGAACCGGAGGCATCGCCTTGCAGATCATCAGCCAGAGCCCGCAGGTCGACATCGGCTCGCTCCAAACGCCGAACGCCGACGTCGGCGGTTCCGTCGGCCAGTTGGTCGAGTTTGCGGGTGTCGCTGAACAGTCGTTTCGAGAGCCACACGCGCGAGACGCTGTTCTCCCGGCAGTAACGGTCGCAGCGAGCGATGAAGTCGGCGATTGTCATGACGCTTTGGATAGGGGGAAACTTCCCCCATCGTCAAGGGGAACATCCCCCTCGGGGGAAATCTCCCCTTCCGCCACAATGCGTGCCATGAGCACGATTGATCGGGAACGCCTGCGCCAGGTGATCAAGGACAGAGGGATGTCGCCCCGGGCGGTCTCCCGCGCCGTCAGCGACAATGACACCCTCGTCCGGGACATCCTCTCTGGTAAGAGCCGCAACCCGCGATCCGACACGATGGCGAAGATCGCCGATCACCTCGGCGTTCCTGTTAGCGAGCTCGTGCCGAGCGGCGACACCGGTTCGCCCGAGATCCTCGAACGCTTTGCCGAACTCCCCCTACTCGGACCGGTGCAGGCCGGCGCATGGCTTGTCATCGACGACATGTCGCAGGAGGAGCCGCAGACCTACCCGGCCGCCTATGACCGACGCTACCCGCAGGCCCGGCAATGGCTCCGCGAGGTTCAGGGCGACTCTATGAATGCCCGGAACATCTTCGCCGGCAACCTCGCCCATATCGTCGAACTCGTCGGCTCGGGCGTGAACCTCAACACCGGCATGGTCGTCGAGGTCACCCGCTCCCGGGACGGCGGCGCCTTGCGAGAGATCACGCTCAAGGAGGTCGAGGTCACAGACAGCGGGGCGATGCTGTTGTGGCCGCGTTCGACGAACCCGCGCTGGAAAGACCCGATCAGGCTGGATGACGTTGCCGGCGACATCGAAGTCGAGATCACCGGCCTGCTACTCGCGACCATTACCCGCTTCTAGCGGATGGGTCGTATGGGGGAAGCATCCCCCATCTGAGTTGACAGGGGGATATTTCCCCCATACTCCTTAGCCCGTCCGCAGCGGATGGGTGACCCGACCCCCCGACTGCCCAGCCCCGGAATCCCTCCGGTTCCGCTGCGGACACCCCGCCAAGGAGTGTCCGATTGCACCGCCAGACAAACCCGGTTCGCCCGACGTCCGCCGCCCGAAGCTGGGTCGGCGAGGCTGTTGCGCTGGCCATGATGCTCGCGCCCCTCGCGGCGCTGATCGCATGGCGAGGCGCGTGATGCCCGACATCAACGGTGCCCACCTCGCCGCCTTCGTCGGCCTCCTCCTCGTCATCCTCTCAATCCCCGTCGGAAGGCGTCGTAAATGACCGCTCTCGTCCTGAATCCCGTGGCGGTCTCGTCCGCCGGACTGCTCCGCGCCATCCGCGCCGGCCAGTGGAACACCAAGTCCGAACTGGCAGTCGCCGCCGGTCGCAACCCGAGCAACATTGCGCGCGACCTCGCCATCCTTCGCACCGCCGAGTTGCTGGCCGAGGGTGACGCCGTGGCCCTGTCGGAGAGCGGCGCCGCGCAACTTGAGGCCATCGAACGCGCCGAGGGCAAACCCGGTTTGCCGGGCGGTGAACGCTGGCCGCAACAGGTCGGCGACATCCGATTGCTGACGCACTCGCAGATCGTCCCGGACCCGGAGAACGCCCGTCAGGATTGGGAAAGCGACGAGGCCCGCGAGGAACTGGACGCCCTGCGCGAGGACATCATTCAGGCCGGGCTGCTCCAGAACCTTGTCGTCCGCGCCGGACCGGATGACACGTTCATCCTCGTCGGCGGCGAGCGCCGCTGGCGCGCCATCGGCCTCGCGATCAGCGACGATGACTGGCCCGTCGACCGCCCCATCCCGTGCCGGGTCATCGACGTCGACGAGTTGGGCCATCGCCTCGCCGCTCTCTCCGAGAACCTCCAGCGCCGCAACCTGAACCCGCTTGAGAAGGCCCGCGCCTTCGAGGGTCTGGCGCAGGCGTTCGCAGACCAGGGCGTCGAGGACGGCAAGATCAACCGCGAGATTGCCGACCGCATCGGCGTCACCATCGAACACGTCCAGCAACACCGCAGTTTCATGAAGCTGGACGAGGCCGATCAGCAACGCCTGACGCTTGGCAAGGATGACCCGCGACGCCTGAGCGTCAGCGACGCCCGCAAGAAGCTGTCGGCCAAGAAGGAGGCCGCGCCCGAGGTCGAGTTCGACCCCGAAACTCGCCTGTTGCTGGCAGAGATCCTCCACGCTGTTCGCGCCCGCACGACCTACACCTATGCCGATCTGCAAGTCGGCCCGGCCGCCCGCGACGACGAACGTCTCGCCCCGCTCGTGGCGCAGGGCCAACTCCGGTTCGACCCGGACCCCGAGCAGTATGGGGAACTCGCCGGCCATATCGTCATCGCCCTCGGCTATCAGTTCGCGTTCGGCGCGTTCGATTGGTCAGCGGACCCGGACCCCGAGGCGCGCGACGCCGGCCTCGTCGTCGAATGGGACCGCAGCGGCCACGCCCGGCCCGACGGTGCCTATCTGACCGAATGGCTGAACCCGCCCTTCGACATCACCCCCGAGGGTCAGGCGATCATCGACCAGCGCGCCGCCGACGAGGCCGCCAAGGAAGAGTCGACCGCCGAGAACATCCGCATCCGCGAAGCCGCGGAGCAGGCCCGCGCCGCTGACATCCAGCGCCAGGCCGAAGTCGCCGCCCGGTCGCGCGACTTGTTCGCCGCCCATCGCCGCGCCGCTCCCAAGCCGGCCGACGTGGTCACTCTCGCCGAGGAAGCCGAGTCGCCCCTGCCGTGGCGCATCACTCACAAGGGCGATGTCGTCGCCGCCGACGGCTCCCTCGTCATCGGCGGTCGCACGAACGACCGCGCCGAGGCCCGCATGCGGTTGCTCGTGCTGGCCCTGAACACCGCTGGCGGCGTCGAGACGCCCGAGGACGAACCGGCGCCGCAGCCGGAACCCGACGTCGCCGACGCCGACACCTTCGACGAGGCGGACGCCTGATGCGCCCGCCGTGGGTCGAGGCCGGGCCGATGCTGGCCGCCGCCGGCTTCGACCTTGCCCCCATCAAACCCCTTCACCCTCTGGCCCGGAGCCTTCGCATGGCCGACTCAGCCGACTTCGCTTTCCTGCCTCGCCTCGATGCGGTCACCCGACCGTTCGTCTTTCCCAACTGCGCCGCGCTCGCCCGTCATATCGAGCGCAAGCGCGACGACCGCCCGATGCAGCTCGTCGATGTCGAGGACATCGAGATTGAGGGCCGCTCCGGCCTCTACACGGGCGTTCAGGTCTGGACGCTTTTGCCGGACGGCTCGCGCGACGAATGCCTCGGCTGGGCCTGGCTGAATGGTCAGGGCCGGGAACGCCTCGAACCCGCCCTTCGCGCAGTCCGCCGCGACGTCGGGCAAGCGGAGGCCGCGTGATGGCGCGCGGTCCGATCATCCCGTCGGCCGTCGACCTGACGGACCCGGGCAACATCGTTCAGGCCCGTCACGAACTGCATCAGGCCGTCGATTTCGGCGGCGAGGCGCAGCGCGCCGCATGGGCCGCAAAGTGGGGCGAGGCCGCTCTTGCGGCCGGCGAGAAGGCCGCCCGTGCTGGCGACGAATGGGACGGCTTCTCGCCGCCTGTCGCGCTCGAAACGGCCATCGACGCCGCCACCAAACTCGAAACCGAACTCGGCAAGGACGCGCCGGACTTCAAGGCCTGCCGTCGGCACGTCGAACTGGTCCGCCGCAAGCTGGGCGACATGCTGGAAGCACACGAAGAATGATCATCATTGCTGAACAGGCGGCCCTCGCGCGGGTCGCGGCCCGGGCCGCCAGCGTGGCCATCAAGGGCGGGACCATCCCCATCCTGCAGAACGTCATGATCGACGCCCGCGACGGCCAGGTGTCGCTGACCGCGACCGATCTGGACATGGAAATCCGCGAGCGGTTCGCCGCCACGGTCGACCGACCCGGACAGATCACGGTCAACGCCGCAAGCCTGTCGGAGATTGCGCGGAACGCCCCCAACGGCTCCGAAGTGATGATCCAGTGGGAGAACGCGACCGACCCGCGCGCCCTCGTGAAGTTCGGGCGGTCCAAGTATCGCCTCCCGGTTCTCCCGGCGGGCGACTTCCCGATCCGCGACGGCCTCAAGGACGCCGCCGAAATGATCATGCCGGCGGCGGACCTGTTGACCCTGCTCGACCATGTCCACTTCGCGCAGTCGTCCGAGGAGACCCGCTATTATCTGTGCGGGACCTACTTCCACACGCTCGCCGACGAGGGCCAGGCGGTGTTCCGGGTGGTCGCGACCGACGGTCACCGGATGGTTCTGGATCAGCGTCCGGTCGACACCGGGACGTCGATCCCGGGCGTCATCGTGCCGCGCGCCGCCGTTGCAGAGTTCCGCCGGCTGCTCGCCGGGTCGAAGGCCGACGCCAAGGTCAGCGCGACCACGACCGGCGTGTCGCTGGAGATTGGTGACACCCGTCTGATCACCAAGACAATCGACGGCGCCTATCCGGATTATGAGCGGGTCCGGCCGCGCCAGTGGGACCGGGAAATCCTGATCGACCGCGCGGTCCTGCATGGCGCGGTCAAGCGCGTCGCCCTGATCAGCGCCGACAAGGCCCGGTCGGTCAAACTGACCATCGACGACGAGGTTCTGACGCTCACGGTCCGCAACATGGAAGCCGGCATGGCCGACGAGGAAATCGAGGTCAGCGGCGACGGCGAACACTTCGAGACCGGCTTCAATGCCAAGTATCTGCTCGACGTGCTGGAGCAGACCGACGCCGACCAGATGGTGTTCCGGGTCACCGACGGCATGTCGCCCGCGCGCCTCGACCCGCACCCCGGGACCAAGGGCGCGGAATGCATCGTCAACGTCATCATGCCGCTGAGGGTCTGACCATGGGCCTGATCATCGACAATTTCGCGGGCGGCGGCGGGGCCAGCACCGGCATCGAGGCGGCTCTTGGCCGTTCGGTCGACTACGCCATCAACCACGACGAGGAAGCCGTCGCCATGCACCGGGTCAATCACCCGGGAACCGAGCATCTGTGTCAGTCGGTCTGGAAGGCCGACCCGGTCGAGGTGTGTCGCGGGCGGCCGGTCGACTTCGCGTGGTTCAGCCCGGACTGCAAACACTTCTCCAAGGCCAAGGGCGGCAAGCCGGTCGAGCAGAACATCCGCGACCTCGCGTGGGTCGTCGTCATGTGGGCGCAGCGCGTCCGGCCCAAGGTGATCATGCTGGAGAACGTCGAGGAGTTCCGGACGTGGGGACCGCTGACGGCTGACGGCATGCCCTGTCCGCTGCGCCAGGGCGAGACGTTCGAGATCTGGAAACGTCAGCTCATGAAGGCCGGCTATGCGCTGGAGTTCCGCGAGCTGCGCGGTTGCGACTATGGCGGCAAGGTGCTGTCGGCGGCGGCCACCATCCGCAAGCGGCTGTTCATGATCGCCCGGTGCGACGGCCTTCCCATCGTCTGGCCCGAGGCGACGCACGGCGCGCCAACCGACCCGGACGTGATCGCCGGCCGCAAGAAGCCGTGGCGCGTCGCCGCCGACGTCATCGACTTCACCATCCCTTGCCCGTCGATCTTCGACACGAGCGAGCAGATTTTCCGCCAGTGGGGATTGCGCGCCAAGCGCCCCCTCGCCGACGCCACCCTGCGCCGGATCGCCCGTGGCGTCGTTCGCTATGTGCTGGAGGCTCCGCGCCCGTTCATCGTGCGGACCGACATGGCCAGCGCCGCCGGTCGCAACGGCGTTCACGGCGTCGACGAGCCGACGCGCACCCAGACGACAGGCGGTAGCTTCGCGGTCGTTCAGCCGTTCGTCAGCTACGCCCAGCAGGGCGGTCGCAACCGAGCGATCGATGACCCGATGCACACGATCACGGCCAGCCCGAAGGATCAGAACTGCATCGTCGCGCCGACCCTCGTTCAGACCGGCTATGGCGAACGCGAGGGGCAGGCCCCGCGCGCCATCGACATCGACAAGCCCCTTGGCACGGTCGTCGCGGGCGGCGGGAAACACGCCCTCGTCGCCGCCTTCCTCGCCCAGCACAACACGGGCGTCGTCGGGCATAGCGCCGAGGAACCGGTCAGCACCCTGACGGCCAAGCCCGGCCCTCAGGGCGTCGTCGCCGTCCACATGAGCCGCCAGTTCGGTCGGTCGACGGGATCGCCCGCCGACGAACCGGTCGGCACGATCACGGCGCGCGGCAAGGACGCGCTTGTCTCCGCGCACCTGATGATGATGCGGAACAGCCAGAAGCCTTGGACCGGCGCCGACGAGCCGATGCACACCATCACGGCGGGCGGCGCTTACCCGAACGTCGTGGCGACGAACCTCGTCGTCGTGAACCACGGCGACAGCGGCGGCTCGCGTGAATACCCCGCCGACGCACCGCTCAACACCCTGACCGCCGCGCGCGGCGAGGCCCTCGTCGCCACCCATCTCCAGACGATGCGCGGGTCGACGCGGCGGGACCAGGCGGCTGACGCTCCGCTGCGCACCGTGTCGGCCGGCGGCAACCACTCCGCCGTCATCTCGGCTTTCCTCGCCAAGTATTACGGCGCGGGCGACCCCTCGCAGGGCGCGGACGAGCCGCTGCACACCCTGACGACCAAGCCGCGCCATGGCCTCGTCACGGTCCAACTGGACGGCGAGACCTACGCCATCTCCGACATCGGCATGCGGATGCTGACGCCCCGCGAACGCTTCCGGGCGCAGGGCTTCCCCGACTCATACATCATCGACCACGGCCTCGACGCCGAGGGCCGCCGGGTCGACCTGTCGCTCGACGCCCAAGGCCGCATGTGCGGGAACAGCGTTTGCCCGCCGCTCGCCGAGGCCCTCGTCCGCGCGAACGTCGTGGTCGAGGTTCAGGCGGAGGCGGCGTGATGACCGACGTCGACGAGAACCTCGCGCCGATCAGCAAGGTCGGCGGCGGGATCAAACGCGTCCCGGGTCTATACCTGATCTGGTCGAACTATCATGGCGCTTGGCATCGTCGCGGTGCGTCGGGCTCCGCACAGGGCTACACGACCGCCCTTGAGGCCGCCGGCTTGTTCGATTGGGATGTCGCGAAACACTACAACGAAGGCAAGCGCGGGCGAGACCGGCTGATCACGCCGAACGAACTCAGGAACCACGTCCGGCGCCGGCGCGCCGAACTACAGGCCACGCTGGACAATCTGGCCAACATCGAGAGCCGCTTGAAAGGCGGCCCGCGACAAACCGCGTTCGCCCCATGACCCGCCGACCGCATCAGAACGGTCAGGATACGAGCGACGTGTGGCTTACCCCGCCCCACGTCATCCATGCCCTTGGCGGCGCGGAAAGCTTCGACCTCGACCCGGCGACGCCGCCGATACAGCCGTGGCCGACGGCGCGGGCTCGCTACACCGAGGCCGACGACGGTCTGGCCCGCCCATGGTTCGGGCGCGTCTGGTTGAACCCGCCATATAGCCGACCGCTCTACACGCGGTTCATGCAGCGGATGGCCGACCACGACCAGGGCGTCGCCTTGATCTTCGCCCGCACTGAAACTCGAGAGTTCTTCGGATGCGTTTGGGAGCGCGCCGCCGGCCTCTTGTTCCTGCGCGGACGGCTTCGCTTCCACACCCCGGACGGGCGGGTTGGCCACGCCAACGGCGGCGCGCCGTCGGTCCTGTGCGCCTACGGCGCCGACGAGGCGGAGCGGCTGGCGTTCAGCGGACTCGCGGGCCAGTTCGTGCCCCTCGCCTTGCCTCGTTTCGTCATGGGCGCGGTGATCGAGCAGACCTGGCGCGAAGCTGTGGCCGAATGGCTGCGCCGGCACAGCGGCCCGGCGCGCCTCGATGACCTCTATCGG
The DNA here is from genome assembly GCA_034189955.1 of Pseudomonadota bacterium. Taxonomy (GTDB): domain Bacteria; phylum Pseudomonadota; class Alphaproteobacteria; order Caulobacterales; family Caulobacteraceae; genus Brevundimonas. Next base: position 44,105 of record JAXHTU010000009.1, read on the forward strand.
GCGTTCGCCCGCCACCCGAAGGCCGCGGAGAACCCGACCTATCGCGCCACCATCCGCCGCGTGTTGCAGGAGGGGCCGTTCGAGCGTCACGGGCCGGGTGTCTGGAGCGTCGCGGCATGAGCGACATTCTCGACCGCCCTGTTCTCGACGCTTGCTGCGGAAGCCGGATGTTCTGGTTCGACCGGCAGGACCCGCGCGCCGTGATGGGAGACGTCCGCCGGGAAGCGCATGTCCTGCCCGATAAGTCGTCGGCCGGCGGTTCGCGCCAACTGATCATCGCCCCGGATATCGACCTTGATTTTCGCGCCATGCCGTTCCCGGCGGACCACTTTCATTTGGTCGTGTTCGACCCGCCGCATCTCATCCGGAACGGGCGGCACGGCTGGCTCGCCAAGAAGTATGGCAAGCTGGGCGAGGCGTGGCAGGACGACCTCCGCGCCGGCTTCGCCGAGTGCTTCCGCGTTCTCAAGCCGAACGGCGTGCTGGTGTTCAAATGGAACGAGCATGAGGTTCGCGTTGGCGACATCCTCGCGTTGACCGATCAGCGCCCCCTCTTCGGGAATCGCTGCGGTCGGACGGCTAAGTCGCACTGGATCGTTTTCATGAAGCCGGCGACGGAACCCGGGAGCGTCGCGGCATGATGCAGGCCGTCCGCGCACCCAATCCCATCGGCCCCGTGACCGAGGCGCGCATCGCTGACGCCTTCGCCCGGAGTTGCACCATCACCGCCAAGGCCGCCGCTGATCTGATCGGCTGCGACGTCAAAACCTTGGCCACCATGACCGACGACGGGGTGATCCGCGCCGTCCGAAAAGGAGCGCGTTCCTCGTTCGCCTACACCGAAGGTGACATCCGCGCCTATCTGACAGAGAGTGCCGCGCCATGTCGGTCTATAAGCCAGCCAAGAGCCGCTTCTACGCCTACGATTTCCAACACAAGGGTCGTCGATTTCACGGCTCTACGGGCGTCGAAGGCAAACGGGCGGCGGAAAAAGTAGAGCGGGACCTTCGCGAGAAGGCCGCCCTCGGACTGCTGGACGACGCCTCGCAGCTCACGCTCAATCAAGCGGCCGGCCGATGGTGGCTCGAACACGGGTCGACCCTCAAAGACGCCGACCGCCTGTTCGCCCGGGTCGAGCGCATGGTCGAGACCCTCGGCCCGAACACCATCATCAGCGAGATCACGACGAACGCCATCGCGGTAGGTATCCAGAAGCGGCGCGGTCAGGGCTTCACCCGGTCCAAGGCCGACGACGCCAAGGTCTATCTGCCGAAGGCCGGGACGGTGAACCGCGACATGATCGATTCGCTGCGCCCGATCCTGATGCGCGCCCGCAAGGTGTGGGGCGCGGTCCTGCCCGAGATCAACTGGAAAGACCTCCGCGCCAAGGAACCGAAGCCGAAGCCGAAGGAGTTCGCCAGCGCCGACCTGTCCCTCGTCTATGGCCAGGTCATGCCGCACTGGCACGACCTGATCGACTTCGCCTCGCGCTACGGATGCCGGCTGTCGGAACTGTTCTTCCCGCCAGAGGATCTGGACGTCGACGACGTGAACGACGCCCGGGTGAAGCTGCGCGAGCGCAAGGGCGACGACGACCACACCATCCCTCTGTTGCCCGAGGATGCGGCGATGTTCGCGGCCAGGAAGGGCAGGGCGGTCGCCGCTGGCCTTCGGACCGTCTGGTTCCGCGAGATACCGACCAAGGTCCCCGGTCGGTCGGCGAAGCTGCGCGCCCTGACCTATAACGGCTGCGCCATCGCCATGCGCCGGGCCATGACCCGGTCTGGCCTGCGCGCGTCCAAGGGCATGAAGGGCGCGCACGACTTCCGCCATCACAGCGGCATGAAGATGCTCCGCGCGACCGGCGACATCCGCATGGCGCAGAAGCTGCTAGGCCACGCCGACATCAAGTCGACCCTCGTTTACGCCCACGCCGTCGAATCGGACGTCAAGCGCGGCCTCGCCGCCCTGTCCCGGAATAGTCCCGGACCGGCTGACGAGACCCCCGAAAAAGTCGAGACGGATCAGCGGTCTAAGGTGGCGGGAGCGAAGGGTTCATAACCCACAGGTCGGCGGTTCGAGCCCGCCTCCAGCCACCATCTCCGCAACCCCTCCGGCATCCCCGCGTTTACCGCCAAGGTTCAACGCCGAAGGGGATCCTCCATGCGCATCCAGACGATCACGCTCTCCGCCCTCGCCGCCCTTTCGTTGGGCGCGGCCGCCTGCACGCCCGCCGAGCAGGAGGAGGCCGAGGCCAATGCCGAGGTCGCCGGGGACCGGGCCGGAGAGGTCGCCGCCGAGGCGGGCGAAGTCATCGAGTCGGGCGCCATGAAGGCCGCGCGGGCGGTCGAGGAAGGCGCGGGCAATGTCGCCGACCATCTGGAAGACAATCAGGCGGAAGCCGCGGCCGAGGGCCGTCCCGGCGCGGTCGACCCGGCGACGGACGAGCGCGTCCCGACCGAGTAGGCCGTCAGGCCGGCTCGGCCAGCACGGCGTCGATCAGCGCCCGCGCTTCCGGGCTGGCCCAGTCGGCCTCGCCGGAGAAGTGGGCGCGAATACGGCCCTGACGGTCGAGCAGCACGGTCTGGGGCATCTTGCCCTCGCCGGGCAGTTCGAACGGCAGCTGGAATTTCATGTCGCTGTAGAGCGGCAGGGGCTCGTGCACGTCGATGAAGTTGCGGGCGTCGGCGAGGCCGTCGTCGGTGGCGTCGACATTGATCGGCAGGACGACGAGTTGATCGTCGGGGTAGGCCTCGTCCAGCCGGGCGAGGGTCGGCATCTCGGTGCGGCAGGGGGCGCACCACATGGCCCAGAGGTTGACCACCACCACCTTGCCGCGGAAATCGGCGAAGGTCGCGTCGGCGCCGTCGCGGGTCTTGAAGACATAGGCGGGGGCGACGGGCGTGTCGGCCGGAGTCTCCAGCCGGGTCAGGGACCCCGTGGCGAAGCGGGCCAGTTCGCTTTTGGCCGCGGGCGCGGGCGCCGCGGCTTTGAAGAAGGCGTCGCGATTGGCGTATAGAAGCCCGGCGCCCACGATCACGCCGATCGCCAGCGCGGCCGCGATCACCATTTCCCCCGCCTTCGAGCCCTTCATGACCAAGCCTTCCGCCCCCGTTGCGACAGTTAAGCCGTCTCCGAACGCGGAAGGTCAAGATATGTGGGGCGGGCGTTTCAGCGCACGGCCGGCGGACATCATGCAGGCGATCAACGTCTCCATCGGCGTGGATCGGCGGCTGTGGGCGCAGGATCTGGCGGGGTCGCGGGCCCACTGCCGCATGCTGTCGGCGCAGAAGATCATCACCGGCGCGGACGCCGGGGCCATTCTGGGCGGGCTGGACGCCATCGAGGCCGAGATCCGCGGCGGGACCTTCCCGTTCCGCGACCAGTTCGAGGACATCCACATGAACGTCGAGGCCCGGCTGGCCGAGCTGATCGGCGAGCCGTCGGGGCGGCTGCATACGGCGCGCAGCCGCAACGACCAGGTGGCGACGGACTTCCGCCTGTGGGTGCGGGACGCCTGCGACGCGGCGGTCGAACAGTTGAAGGGGCTGCAGTCGGCGCTGCTGGCGCGGGCGGAACAGCACGCCGGCGACCTGATGCCGGGCTTCACCCATCTGCAGCCGGCCCAGCCGGTGACCTTCGGCCACCATCTGATGGCCTATGTCGAGATGTTCGGGCGCGACGCCGGGCGCTTCGCCGACGCCCGGGCGCGGATGAACGAGAACCCGCTGGGGGCGGCGGCGCTGGCCGGGTCGCCCTTCCCCATCGACCGGCAGATGACGGCGGCCGAGCTGGGCTTCGACCGGCCGATGGGCAATTCGCTGGACGCGGTGTCGGACCGGGACTTCGCCCTGGAGAGCCTGGCGGCGGCGTCGATCTGCGCCGGCCATCTGTCGCGGCTGGCCGAGGAGATCGTGGTGTGGATGACGCCGCAGTTCGGCTTCGTCAGCCTGCCGGACGATCTGACCACCGGCAGCTCGATCATGCCGCAGAAGCGCAATCCCGATGCGGCCGAGCTGGTGCGGGCCAAGACGGGCCGGATCATGGGCTCGCTGGTCGCCCTGTCGACGGTGATGAAGGGGCTGCCGCTGGCCTATTCCAAGGACATGCAGGAAGACAAGCCGCCGGTGTTCGAGGCGTTCGACGCCCTGGCGCTCGCGCTGGGGGCGATGACGGCGATGGTCGCGGCGCTGCAGCCAGATACGGAGCGAATGCGGACGGCGGCGGGCTATGGCTTCTCGACGGCCACGGATCTGGCCGACTGGCTGGTGCGGGAGCTGAACCTGCCGTTCCGCAAGGCGCACCACGTCACGGGGGCGGCGGTGAAGCGGGCCGAGGCGCTGGGCGTGGATTTGGCGCAACTTCCGCTGGCCGAACTGCAATCGCTTGAGGCGGGCGTGACGGAAGCGGTTTACAAGGTGCTCACCCCCGAGGCCTCCTGCGCCAGCCGCCAGAGCTTCGGGGGTACGGCGCCGGAACAGGTCCGCGCGCGCATCGCCGAGTGGAAGACGCGTCTGTGATGAAAAAGCTGGTTCTCCTGGGCGCCGCCGCCCTGATCGCCGTCTCGGCCGCGGGTTGCGGCCGCATGGCCGATCTGGACGCCCCGCCGGCCAAGCGCGTCGAGCGCAGCCTGCCCGACGGCCGCGGCCCGGGACCGGCCGAGCCGGCGACGGTCTATCGCCCGCCGATCGAGGCGCCGATCGACGGCGGACCCAGCTCGAACCCCTATGGCGGTTCGGGTTCCAGCCCGGGCTAGGGCCTTGCACCATTTCGACCGCATCGACGGCGCCCTTCACGTCGAGGGGACGCCGCTGGACGCTATCGCCGCGGCCGTCGGCACGCCGGCCTATGTCTATTCGACCGCGACCCTGAGCCGGCACTACGGGCTGCTGCGCGAGGCGGTCGAGGCGCACCGGGGGGCGCTGGGCGGGTCCAGCCGGGACGGGGCGCTGATCGCCTTCGCCGTGAAGGCCAATTCCAACCTGTCGGTGCTGGCCACCCTGGCCCGGCTGGGTTGCGGCGCGGATACGGTGTCGGAGGGCGAGATCCGGCGGGCGCTCAAGGCGGGCGTGCCTGCCGATCGCATCGTCTTCTCCGGCGTGGGCAAGAGCGACGCCGAACTGGCCTTCGCCATCGAGGCCGGGGTGCGCCAGATCAACGTCGAGAGCGCGGTGGAGCTGGACCGGCTGATCGCGGTGGCGGCGGCCAAAACCGCCTCGCCGGAGATCGCCATCCGGGTCAATCCCAAGATCGGGGCCGGGGGCCACGCCCGGATCACCACCGGCGGGGCGACCGACAAGTTCGGCGTGCCGGCCGAGGAGGCGCCAGCCCTGTACGCCCGGGCCGCGGCCTCGCCGCATGTGACGCCGGTCGGGCTGGCCTGTCATATCGGCAGCCAGATCACGACGCTGGAGCCGCTGGAGGCGGCGTTCCGGGCGCTGCGCGAGATGACGCTGGCGCTGCGGGCCGAAGGGCTGGCGGTGAGCCGGCTGGACCTCGGCGGCGGGCTGGGGGTGCCCTATCACGGCCAGACCGACCTGCCTTCGATCGCCGATTATGTGGCCATGGCGGCGCGGGTGCTGGACGGGCTGGAGGTCGAGGCGGCGTTCGAGCCGGGGCGGCTGCTGGCCGCCAACGCCGGGGTGCTGCTGAGCCGGATCATCCAGGTCAACGCCCGCAGCGACGGACGGACCTTCCTGGTGCTGGACGCCGGGATGAACGACCTGATGCGGCCGGCGCTGTACGACGCCTTCCACGAGGTCGTGCCGGTCAGGGAACGGGCGGGCGAGGCCGTGGCCTACGATCTGGTCGGGCCGATCTGCGAGTCGACCGATGTGTTCGCGCGTGAGCGGAAGATGGCGCCGGTGCGGGCGGGCGATCTGGTCGCCTTCATGGGGGCCGGGGCCTATGGGGCGGTGCTGGCCAGCGAGTATAATTCGCGGCCGCTGGTCCCCGAGGTGCTGGCGGACGGGGATCGCTGGGCGGTGGTCCGGGCGCGGCCGTCCTACGATGAGATGTGGGCGCGGGAGCCGAAGGCGGACTGGCTGGGGTGAGAGCGGTTTTACCCGGGTAGAACTCGTTTTCAGGCGTCCGGACCGTCCAAACCGTCCGAACAGTCCGAACCGTCCGAACCGTCCGGTTTTTGAATGTGGCGGCCTGTGGCGGCGCGCGCGGTGGTTCGGTTGTCAAAGACCGGCGCCCCAAATGCAGGGCGCAGGCATTGTAAGCCCGGCCGGCCCTGTACGAGGCAAAATGGATCGAGAAAAGCGTAAGTTTCTGATTTCGCGAGCGAATAATCTTATAACCCGACTATAGATTCGCGGATTGTCAGCACAGCGTCATGGCCTCACCTCCCCGTCGGCGAAGGCCGATGGGGAGGACAGATCGCGAAGCGATCAGGAGGGGGCGGCGCAGGGGGTCAGTGAGTCTGGCGTGAAACAACGTCTGACGGAGCCGCCCCCTCCTGATCGTCGCTGACGCGCCGATCTGTCCTCCCCATTCGCCTTCGCGAACGGGGAGGTGAACGGTTCGGCCGCCTTTCCTCAATCCAGGGCGCAAATATCCGGCAGGCCGCGCAACGCCCCCGCGTGATCCAGGCCGTAGCCGACGAGGAAGCGGTTGGGGGCGTCCCAGCCGACGAAGTCGGGCTCGGGCGCGCGCGGCAGGGGCCAGGGCTTTCTGGCGAAGACGCAGGTGAGGACCTCGGCGGCGCCGGCCGCCTTCGCGATCCGCACCGCCTCGGCGAGCGACAGGCCGGTGTCGAACACGTCGTCGAGGATCAGCACCTTCCGGCCGGCGACCGGGCGCTGGAAATTGGCGTAGACGTCGATCTTGCCGCGGCTTTCCTTGTCGTCGCCGTAGGAGGCCAGCCACAGGGCGTCGAAACGGAGGTTGCGGCCGATCCGCGACAGGGCCCGTGTCAGGTCGGCGGCGAACCACAGGCCGCCGGTCAGCAGCACCGCAGCCACGGTCTCGTCGTCGGTGACGGGGGCGATCTGGCGGGCGAGATCGGCGACGATGCGCGCGACCTCCGCCTCGGGCAGCAGGACGGTGGGGGTCGTCGGGGTGTCAGCCATGCGAGGCGGATACCGCCTTGGACCCTCAGGAGTCGATAGCCACCGGCACCGCATCGATCGGCCGCATGTCCAGCGGGGCGGAGACGTCGGGGGCCAGGGCCGGGCGAAGTCCCACGGCCGCGGGGTCGGCGACGGGCGGCGCGGCGCGGGCCTTGTCGGCCGTCGGCAGCGGCCGGTGGACGACCGGCGGGGCGGCCGCGACGGCGGCGACGGGCGCCGCGTCGAGAACGAAGATGGACGAGGACAAGGCAGCAGCCGGAAACGGAGCTGGGAGCGGGAAGGCCGACGATGCCCAGGCCGAAGACTACTATGGCGAGGAGGTCGTAGAGGAGGACTGAAAGTGTGTTGGA
>JAXHTU010000090.1:0-12843 GCA_034189955.1 Pseudomonadota bacterium
GTGGCAGACGACGTGGTTGATCGAGGTGCAGACGGTCTTCTCATAGCCCTTGTAGCCGAGGCAGGCGGGCAGGGCGCCGTGGTCGAGGGTGAACTCGCGGATACGGTCGTCGATCTCGCCGGTGGTGACGCCGGGGACGACGAAAGGCGTGATCATGTCGAGCGCCTCGGCGACCAGACGGCCGGCCTTGCGCATGCCCTCGAAGGCCTCGTCGTCGTGGACGCGGATCTCGTGAGTGCGGACGAAGGCGTCGCTGTCCAGTTCGGGGGTCTCGTACATCGGGGGCTTTCGGGGTCGGGTCGCGGGGGCGTGGCTCTCAGGTGGTGACTATAGCACAAACCTCAAGGCCGGGTTGAGGCGGCGCGATCCGATGCGCGAGGACCGGGACGACGGTCGCGCGGATCGGCTATGAACGGGCATGACCAAGGCCTCCCCCACCGCGGCCGTCCTGATCATCGGCGACGAAATCCTGTCGGGCCGGACCCAGGACACCAATCTGAACACCCTCGCCCGCTTTCTGGCGGCGCTGGGGATCGACCTGCTGGAGGCGCGGACGGTCGGGGACCGGACGGGCCAGATCGTCGAGGCGCTGAACGCGCTGCGGGCCGGGCACGACTATGTCTTCACCACGGGCGGCATCGGGCCGACGCACGACGACATCACCGCCGATGCGGTGGCGACGGCGTTCGGCGTGGCGCTGCCGGAGCATCCGGAGGCGCTGGCCATTCTGGAGCGGCGCTACGGGGCGGAGTTCAACGCGCCGCGGCGGCGGATGGCGCGGGTGCCGGAGGGCGGGACGCTGATCGCCAATCCGGTGACCGACGCCCCCGGGTTCCAGATCGGCAATGTCTTCGTCATGGCCGGGGTGCCGAAGATCATGACGGCGATGCTTGAGGATGTGGCCCCGCGGCTGAGGACCGGCGCGGTGGTGCATGCGCGGACGGTGCGGGTGACCGGGGTCGGGGAGGGCGATGTGGCCGATATCCTGACGGCGGCGGCGCGGGCGGAGCGCGAGATCAGCTTCGGCAGCTATCCGTTCGGGCACGGGTCGGTCGGGGAGATCGGGACGAACCTGGTCGTGCGGGGGCGGGATGCGGCGAAGGTGGAGGCGGCGGTGACGGGGCTGCTGGAGGGGCTGGCGGCGGCGGGAGTGACGGCCGTCCTGAATTGATCCTTCTCCCGATGCGAGAGAAGGACACAGGTCGCCAATTGCTGCGCTGCAAATCCGCGATCAGCCATCATGATTTCTGACGCCAGCCTGCTGTTTTCCCTGGGTTTGCTGTTCGCGTCAGCGTCTTGAACCCGCCCCAGGACGCGACGGCTGTACATTGCCCGCTTCACGACCGGGTCTTTGACAATCGAACGGCGGGTCGCCGTCCAGGGCGCATCCGAAACGGACTCTCCGGACTGTTCGGACGGTTTTTTCAGGTTTCATCCGGGTAAAACCTACCCCTGGAACGCCTCGACCACCGCCTGATACGCCGGGTTGGGCCGCCCCACGGCGTCCAGAAGCAGGGCGCTTTCGTCGGGGCGGTTCTTGCCTTCCTCGCGGACCAGCCAGCTGTCGCTGTCGCGCAGGCCCCAGGTAGTGAAGGCGTAGCGCTGGCGTTGCGGCAGGGCCATGAAGGCCTCGGCCAGTTCGCCGACGCGGGCGACCTGCTGGGCCCGGCGTTCGGCGGTCGATCGCAGGTCCGGCAGAGGACCGCCGTCGCGCTGCATCGGGAAGTCCAATTCCGAGACGTGGATCGGCAGGCCCAGCGAGGCGGCGTCGCGCATGAAGCTCGTGATCTGACCGCCCGGTATCTCGATGTTCAGGTGCGACTGAGTGCCGATGCCGCCGATGGGGGCGCCGAGTTTCAGCAGGCGTTCGACCAGTTTGAGGAAGGTCGCGCCCTTCCGCGGGATGTTCTCGAGATTGTATTCGTTGAGAAACAGCACGGCGTCGGGATCGGCCAGCTTCGCCTGTTCGAAGGCGCGGACCATGTAGCCGTCCATGCCAAGCGCCCGGCTCCAGTGGCAGTCGCGCAGGCCGTCGCCGTCCTCGGCCACCGGCTCGTTGACCACGTCCCAACCGGCCATCCGGCCCCGGTACCGGCCGACGAGGGCGGCGATGTAGCGGTCGTATTCGGCGGCGAAGCGGGCGCGGGGCACGGTCGCGTCGTCGAAGACCCCTGCGCCCTGGGAATACCAGATCACCGTATGGCCGTGGACGCGCAGGCCGTTGTCGCGGGCGAAGCCGACGACGCGATCGGACGGTTCGAAATCGTAGGTGAAGCCGGCGCCGAGGGTGCGCTCCATCTTCTGCTCCCACTCGGGCGTCAGCTGGGAGCAGTGGCGCAGCATCTGTTCGACCCAGAGGGGCTGGTCGAGTTGCCAGGTCATGCCCGTGGCGCCGAACGGGGCGGGAACAATGTCCTTCAACGGGACGGCCGGGCCGGCGGGGGCCGGCGCGGCGGCGGCGAAGCGGTCGCAGGCCGCCAGGGCGAGCGGCGCGGCGAGGACGGCGCGACGGTTCAGGCGGAGCGGGTCAGCCCGCACGACGCCTCAGGCCCAGTTCGTCGAAGGCGGCGGTCTCGCGCTTGCCGGCGGCGATCAGGCGGTTCAGCCGGGTGGTCTCGGCGACATGCTCGAACTTCTTCAGCTCCTCGAAGGCGCCGGTGAGGGCGTCGCGCGCGCCGTGTTCCTCGGCTTCGATCTCGACGACATCGGCCTCGGCGGCGGATTTGCGCAGCTTCCAGCCGTTCAGATAGGCCTGCAGCAGCATGGCGGCCTCGGTGTCGTCGCGGGCGCGTTCCTGTTCGATCTCGGCCTCGGCCTGCAGCACGGCGATGCGCATCTCGGCGGAGGCTCTCCGGGCGGTGATCTCGGCGAGGCGCTTCTGCAGCGTCTCGACCTCATAGTTGGAGATGCGGATCAGGGATTGGGCCCAGGCGGTCATGCGGCGTCTCCGGTCATTGCACCATTCCTTGATTCAGAATGGTTTCCAGACGGTCAAAGGAATCCGATAACCGCGTCACGTCGTGATGATCCTGGCCGAGGAAGGCCTCGAGGGCGGGGTTCAGGGCGATGGCGCGGTCGACGATCGGGTCCGCCCCGGTGCGGTAGGCGCCGATGCGGATCAGCTCTTCCATATTGGCGTAGGCCGACAGGCACTGCCGGGCGCGCTTGTTCAGCTCGCGCTCGGGCGGGGTCTGGCAGGCGGGCATGGTGCGGCTGACGGATTTGAGCACGTCGATGGCCGGGAAACGGCCGCGCTCGGCGATCTTGCGGTCCATGACGATGTGGCCGTCGAGGATGCCTCGCACGGCGTCGGCGATCGGCTCGTCATGGTCGCCGCCGTCGACCAGGACGGTGAACAGGGCGGTGATCGGGCCGGCCGTCGTGCCGTCCGGGCGGACTGGTCCGGGACCGGCGCGCTCCAGCAACTTGGGCAGTTCGGTGAAGACGGTCGGGGTGTAGCCCTTGGTGGTGGGCGGCTCGCCGGCGGCGAGGCCGATCTCGCGCTGGGCCATGGCGAAGCGGGTCACCGAGTCCATCAGGCACAGGACCTCGAGGTCCTGATCGCGCAGATATTCGCTGATCGCCATGGTCATATAGGCGGCCTGGCGGCGTTTCAGGGCCGGCTCGTCACTGGTGGCGACGACGACGATGGCGCGGCGCAGGCCTTCCTCGCCCAGGGTTTCCTCGATGAACTCGCGCACCTCGCGGCCGCGTTCGCCGATCAGGCCGACGACGACGACGTCGCAGGTCGCCTGACGCGCCAGCATCGACAGCAAGACCGACTTGCCGACGCCCGAGCCGGCGAAGATGCCGAGGCGCTGACCGCGGCAGGTGGTGGTGAAGACATCCATGGCGCGCACGCCGAGGTCCAGCCGTTCGCCGACCCGGCCGCGCGAATGGGCCGGGGGTGGGGGCGCGCGCAGCGGATAGGCGGCCGGGCCGGCCGGCAGGGGGCCCTTGCCGTCGATGGGCTGGCCGAAGGCGTCGATGATGCGGCCCAGCCAGGCCGTGGTCGGGCGCACGCTGGCGGCGGATGAGACGATGCGGATGTCGGCCCCTGGGGCGACGCCCTCGACCGGACCGAACGGCATCAGCAGGGCCTTGGCGTCGCGGAAGCCGACCACTTCGGCGGGCAGGGGCGACAGCCGGCCGCGGTCGATCTCGGCCCGGGCGCCGACGGCGAGGCGGGACAGGCCGCCCCTGGACTCGATCAGCAGGCCGTTCACGCCCGCGACCTTGCCGGTCACGACCAGCGGATCGATCGCTTCGACGGCGGCGGCGAGATTGCGCAAGAACAGAGCCCCGGGAACAGGCGTTCAGGGATGCGCCGACATGGTTAACGCGCGGTGAAAGGCCGCGCGTTCGGGGGCCTGAGACGGGCCTGCAAGTCGGCTCGGGCCGGCCGGCATGATCAAGTTTCGCGGACCGCCCTCTTTGCATGGCGCGCGGAAAGGCTATCTCTTGTTCGCCCCCTCCCGGAGACCTGCCATGTCCGATCCCGCCTACGACCCCTCCCGTCACCTGAAGGCCGGGCGCGGCAAGATCTATGCGTCCATCCTGGACACCATCGGCGACACGCCGGTCGTGGGTCTGCCGCGGCTGTCGGCCGAGTATCAGCCAAAGGCGACGGTGCTGGCCAAGCTGGAGTTCTTCAACCCGATCGGCTCGGTCAAGGACCGGATCGGCGTGGCCATGATCGACGCGCTGGAACAGGCCGGCCGATTGGGCCCGGACACGGTTCTGATCGAACCGACCAGCGGCAACACCGGCATCGCCCTGGCTTTCGTCGCCGCGGCCAAGGGGTATCGGCTGGTTCTGGTCATGCCCGAAAGCATGTCGATCGAGCGGCGCAAGATGCTGGCCCTGCTGGGCGCCGAACTGGTGCTGACGCCGGCCGAGAAGGGCATGAAGGGGGCCATCGCCATGGCCCATGATCTGCTGGACAAGACGCCCGGAGCCATCATCCCCTCGCAGTTCGACAATCCGGCCAACCCCGCCATCCACCGCGTCACCACCGCCGAGGAGATCTGGAACGACACGGCGGGCGCGGTCGACATCGTCATCTCCGGCGTCGGCACGGGCGGCACCATCACCGGCGTCGGCCAGGCGCTGAAGGCGCGCAAGCCGTCGGTGCGGATGATCGCGGTCGAGCCGACCGCCTCCCCGGTGCTGTCCGGCGGCGAACCGGGTCCACACAAGATCCAGGGCATCGGCGCGGGTTTCATCCCATCGATCGTCGACCGGTCCGTCATCGATGGCGTCGAGCAGGTCTCCAACGAAGACGCCTTCGACATGGCCCGCAAGGCGGCGCGGGTCGAGGGCATTCCGGTCGGCATCAGCTCGGGCGCGGCCCTGGTGGCGGCCTTCCGGCAGGCGGCGCTGGAGGCGAACGCCGGCAAGACGATCGTCGCGATCATCCCCAGCTTCGCCGAGCGCTATCTGTCGACGGCGCTGTTCGAAGGGCTCTGAAAGCGTCGGCGACCGTCACAGGCGGTTAACCGGCAAGCCGTAGCTTTCGCGGCGACATGTCCGAACCCGCTCCCACGTCAGAGGAGGCCGCCCCGCAGGGCGGCTTTCGCGCGCGCCACGCCCTGCTGAAGCGGCTGGCCGATGTGGTGTCGCTGCCGACCAGCCGGATCAACGCCTTCGAACGGGCTGTGACCGGCGATCTGCTGGTCGAAATGCTGCGTCTGGCCTCGCACGAGGATCGCAAGCGGGTCGCGGCGCGGCTGGCCCCGCTGGCGGAACTGCCCAATGCCCTGGCGCGGATGCTGCTGCGGGACGAGCCGGACATCGCCGGCCTGCTGATCGAACAATGCGCGTCGCTTTCCGATGCCGATCTGGTCGCCTGCGCCCGCGACGCCGACCTCGAGCACCGATTCCTGATGGCGAGCCGGCGGGGGCTCTCGGAGGTGGTGACGGAGACCCTGCTCAGTTTCGGCGAGAGCCAGGTGATCGAGGCGGTGCTGAGGAACAGCTCGGCCCGGCTGAGCCAGGTGGCCGTCGAGGGCGTCGTCAGCCTGAGCCGGGCGGACCGGGGACTGTGCGCCCACCTGCTGAAGCGGACCGAGCTGAGACCCTCTGGCGCCTATGTCATGTTCTGGTGGTGCGAGCCCGACGACCGGCGCACGATCCTGCAGCGGTTCGCTGTCTCCCGCGAAGTCATGCAGGAGGTGGCGGAGGACGTCTTCGCCATGGCCGCCGACGAGAACTGGCAGGACCCGGTGTCGCGCAAGGCGCTGCAGTTCATCGAGCGACGGCAGAGGAATCGCGCGGCGATCGAGAAGAGCCCCTACGGCGGCCTGGAGCAGGCGGTCGACGCCGCCGCGCGCGAGGGTCTGTCCCGCGAGGTGGCGACGGAGATCGCCTATCTGTCGGGGATCAAGCCGATCACAGGCGCCAAGATCATGGGAGACCCGGGCGGCGAGCCGCTGGCGATCCTGTGCAAGGCGACCGGTCTGGGCAAGTCGGACCTGACCGCCCTGTGGCGGTCGATGCGCCGGCCGGAGGTCGCCGCCGACGGATCGCCCGATCCGGCCTGGGAGCGGGTCCAGATCACCTATGACATGCTGGCGGTCGACCGTGCGCAGACGGTGCTGCGCTACTGGAACTGGTCACTGTCGTCCGCCCTGACCCCGGCTCTGCTGCGCGCTATCCGGGATGGCGAGGAAGACGGGGTGGATGAGTATTCGGCGCCGGAACGGGCGGCGATGCTGGCGCTGGCGGAAAACTTCGGACGTTGAACTCTCGGGCAAGTAGAGCTCGATTAATCAGATCAATGCGGGTTTGTGAGCGCGCGAATACGCTATTGCGTGAATCGGGCCCGTTCTCTATTGAGCGCTGCACAGGCTGACGGTGAACGCTCGGCTGAAACAATCAGATCAGAAGATGAGGCCGTGCCCATGGAAGACAACTCGCAACTGCTCGAGATGACCGCCGACATCGTCTCGGCCTACGTCGGCAACAATAATGTTCAGGCGATCGAGGTCCCGGGCCTGATCTCCAGCATCCATGCCGCTCTGTCGCAGGTGTCGAGCGGAACGGTCGAGCCCGAACCCGAACCCAAGGAGCCGGCGGTTCCGATCCGCAAGTCGATCACGCCCGACTACCTGATCTGCCTCGAAGACGGCCGCAAGTTCAAGTCGCTGAAGCGTCACCTGCGGACCAAGTACAATATGAGCCCCGAGGAATACCGGGCCAAGTGGGGCCTGCCGAAGGACTATCCGATGGTCGCGCCGAACTACGCCAAGGCCCGTTCGGACCTGGCCAAGCAGATGGGCCTCGGCCAGGGCGGCCGCAAACCCGCCCGCGCCCCGGTGCGCGCCAAGAAGTAGATCCTTCTCCGGATCGGTTGAAACGCCCGCCCCGGCGACGGGGCGGGCGTTTCGCGTTTGCAGGGTCAGGCCGCTTGGGCGCCGCGCCGCATGCGCCAGAAGCGCAGGGTTCTGAGGGCGGCCTCGCGCGTCAGGTCGGCGTACATCCGGGCGTAGGAATGCGCCTTGGCCATGGCGTCGCCGTCGTCGTTGAGCAGCACCACGGCGTAGGTCAGGAACAGGGCGCGATCGAGGTCGGCCGCCTTGCAGACGACCGCCAGGGCGTCCAGTTCGCGCCGCTCGATGATCTGCCGGGCCGTGTGGAAGTCGATGTCGGCCAGCTGGGCGAGGGCGATGAGGAAGGCGGTTCGACCGCCGGTCCGGTCGCCGGACCGGAGGAAGCGGGCCAGCATCTGGGGCGTCAGCTGCCCGGCCGCCTTCAGCTCCTCCACATAGGCGCAGCATTCGGTGTAGTCGGCGGGCAGGGCGCCGTCGTCGGTGGCGACCCGCGCCCGGCCGGCGGCGAGGGCGTTTTCCAGCAAGGCCGGATCCAGGCTGGCGTTCTGTTCGAGGATCCGGGCCCGCAGCCGCGCCTCGACCACGAAATACATGTCGTTCAGGAGGTCGGGCGGAAGGTTGGCGCGCGACACCGTGGCTTCGTGCAGGGCTCGATTGACCAGGGCCCGCTCGACCGCGGCCTCCGACGCCTTGCGTGACAGGCGGGCGCCGTCGTTACGCAGCAGGGTTCCCAGAGTCTCGTCGTCGCCGCGCTCGACGATCACGTCCGAGACGGCTTCGGAAACAGACGGCCGGGCCGAGACCGCGCGCAGGTGGTCCTGGCCGTGGCGGCGCACAACGCCCAGCAGATCCTCGTCGGTGAGGACCGGCGAGGCGGCGAGGACCGCGCCGGCGACGGCGGCCTCGTCATTGGCGAGCCGGCGGATCAGGGTGTGGGGCGCGTCGGGGGCATTGGCGAAGCGCGTGGAGAGTTCGGCCCGGACGGCCGTCTCCATGTCGTCGGCGAGCTTGACCAGCACCGCGTCGTAAAGGGTGTCCTCGGCGGCGGTGCGTGGCGACCCGCCGAAGAAATGGTCGGTCAGTTCGCGCAGCAGGGTCCGTCGCTTCTCGCTGGACTCCTCCTCCGCGAGGGCGATCAGATCGGGCAGGCGCGAGAGGGTGGACGCCTCGCTCACTGGTGGTCCCCGTCGGATGCAGCCGGGGCGGACCGGATATTGCCGTCGCGGTCGCGGATCAGGGTCGGGCCTTCGGCGGGCGCGGCGAGATCCTGCGAGGCGATGGTGTCGATGGAGCTGACGACGAGGGCGTCGACATAGTTCGGCGCCGGCATGTCGAGGGCGTCAGGCTGACGACCGTTTTGCCGGTGCACGGAATAGTAACGGGCGCCCTGACGCGGCGGACCCTCCACGGAGGCGGCGACCTCGACGACGCGACCGGGTTCGGGGGGCGCCTCGCTCCGGAGGGTCGGGGCGGCCGCCGTCGCTGGCGGCGGCGGGGGCGCGTCGCGCTGCATCTGGAAGATGGGCGCGTCACGGCGCGGGGCCATGGGGTCGGCGGGGGCTGCAGCGGGCGCGATGTCGGCAGCGGCCGGCGACGCATAGACGACCTCGGCGGGGGCGGGCTGGCCGCGCGGGCCCTGGTCCGGGAGGTAGTCCGGCGTGGCGCGCGGCTGGGGCGCTGCGCGGGGCGGAAGGGGAGGCGGAGGGGGCGGCGCAGGCGAAGGCGCAGCTACGGCGCTCGGCGCGGGCGCGTCGTCGGGCGCCGGCGCGGTCGGTCGCAGCCAGGCGTTGGCCGGGGTCAGGGTGCGTCTCGCCCGAGCCGGGAGCGGGGCCTCGTCGTTCGTGGGCTCCGCTTCGGAGCGGGCGAAGCCGCCGTGGGGAATGACGGTGTTCGGACGGCGCAGATCGGTGCGGGCGGGGGCGGGGCGCGCCGGCTCGGCGCGGGCCGGCGTCGAGGCTTCGCCCCGGCCCTGCCAGGAGAGATAGCGGAGGCCCCGGGCCTCGGCCGACTCGCGGGCCGACTGGGCGGAGGCGGGGCCGGCAAGCGCCAGCACCCCGGCGGCGACGAGGAGGGCGGCGGAAAGGTGGGGCGAGGCGCGGCGCAAGGGCGGGCTCCGGACGCGGGAACTGGAGCGGCACGGTAGCGGGGCGGGGCTTAACCCGCCGCTAACGGCGGCGGCTCAGGCCAGTCGGCGGCGGACGGCGCGTTCGAGCGCGCCGACGGCGGCGTTCAGCGCCAGACCCATGATCATCAGACAGGCGAGGGCCGCGAGCATGTCGGCCGTGCGCAGCCGGTTTCCGGCCTCCAGCAATCGCCAGGCCAGCCCCTGGGTCGCGCCCGAGCCGGAGACGAACTCGGCCACCACGGCGCCGATGACCGACAGGCCGGCGGCGACCCTGAGGCCCTCAAGAATGAAGGGCAGGGCGGCGGGCAGGCGCAGACGGACCAGCCGCTGCAGCGGCGTGGCGCCGTACAGATCGAACAGCCGCTCCAGATCCGGATCGGCGGACCTGAGACCGGTCAGCACGCCGGAGAACAGCGGAAAGAAGGCCACGGCCGCCGCGAGGGCGACGACGGCGCGGTCGGCGTGGTCCAGGCCGGTCCAGACGATCACCAGAGGCGCGATGGCGACCACCGGCGTGACCTGCAGGGCGACGGCGAGCGGCCGGACCGCCCGTTCGGTGGTCTGGTCGAGGGAGACGGCGAGGGCGAGGCCGCCGCCGAGGCCGAAGGCGACGACCAGGGCCTGGAAGGCCATCCAGAAGGTCGCGGCGGCGGACGCGATCAACAGCGGCGCGCGCTGAATCAGGGCGAGGCCGACCGCGCTGGGCGGCGGCAGCAGGTAGGACGGGAGGTGCAGCCCGCGGCAGGCGGTTTCCCACGCCGCCAACAGGACGAGGACGAGCAGCAGGGGCGGCAAGAGGCGGGTCATCCGCGCGCCTCGTGCAGAATGGACGCCATGCTGTGCTCCAGCCCGGCCGCCAGGCGCTCGACCGCGGCGCGATAGCCGGCGTCGGCCCGCCAGCCTTCGGCTCTGGTGAAGGTCCCCGGAGACGGCAGTTCGGCGGTGATGCGACCCGTCGCGGCGTCCAGCACGACGGCGCGGCCGGCCAGATAGACGGCCTCCTCGACATCATGGGTGACGAAGACCATCGCCGGGCGGGGCGACCGCGCGTTCCAGAGACGATGCAGGTCCTCGATGAGCCGCCGGCGCGTGATGCTGTCGAGGGCGGCGAACGGTTCGTCGAGCAACAGCAGGTCCGGTTCGGTGACCAGCGCCCGGGCCAGCGAGGCGCGCATGGCCATGCCGCCCGACAGCTGCCGCGGCCGGGCTGACAGGCGGTCGCCCAGGCCGACGGCCTCCAGCGCCATGGCCGCCTTATAGAGGGCGGTGTCGCGGGGCGCGCCCGCGAGTTCGAGCGGCAGGGCCACGTTGGCGCGGATGTCGGCCCAGGGCATCAGGGTGGGGTTCTGGAAGACGAAACCGGTCCGGTCGCGCCGGGCGGCGAGGACCGCTTCGCCGTCGGACGGGCGTTCCAGGCCGGCGAGGAGACGCAGAATGGTCGACTTTCCGGCGCCCGAGGCGCCGACGATCGCGAGGATCTCGCCCGGCGCGACCGACAGGTTCAGCGGTCCCAGCGGAGGCCGGCCGGGATAGCGGACGACGACGTCCCGCAGCGCCGCCGCGGGCGTTGCGCCTGTCTCAGTCACGGCCCGGCAGATACTGGGTCGTGAAGGCCTGACGCCAGTCGAGATTGGGCGGGTAGACGCCGGCTTCGGATGTGACGTCGAAGAAGGCCTGCCAGCGCTCGGCGGTCATGGCGCCGAGGCCGTAGAGCGCCGCGTCGCCGCCATCGACGATCCCGTTGGCCTTGAGCCGGGCCCGGGCCTGATCGAGCACGTCCTGGGTCATGTCGGGATTGGCGCGGCGGATCAGGGCGTCGGCGGCCTTGCCGTCGCCCTGGATGTAATCGCGCCAGCCCTCGGCCGAGGCGGCGATGAAACTGCGCAGCGCGCGGGCGTTGTCGCGGGCGAAGGCGGTCGGGGCCAGAACCATGGTGGCGTAGGACGGATAGCCCTCGTCGGCCAGGAGGAAGACCTTCGGCGTGAAGCCGGCTTCCTTCTCGATCGTATAGGGCTCGCTGGTCAGATAGCCCTGCTGCACCGCCCGCTCGTCGGCGAGGAAGGGGGCGAGGTTGAAGGTGTATTTGCGGACCTGGTCGTCGGTGAAGCCGTATTTCGCCTTGAGCCAGATCCAGAAGGCGTTGACAGAGGCGTCGGCCAGCAGGATGGGCCGGCCGACGAGGTCGGCGATGGACTCCAGCGCCGGATCGGGGTGGGCGATCAGGACCTGCGGGTCCTTCTGGAAGAAGGCGGCGACAGCCTTCACCGGGGCGCCCTCGGCGACGAGGTTCATCGGGATGAAGCTGTTGGAGCCCATGCCCAGCTCGACCGCGCCGGAGGCCAGCAGCTGGGGCACGTTGACGTTCGGCCCGCCCTGGATGATCTGAACGTTCAGGCCGCGCTTCTCATAGGCGCCTGAGGCCAGCGCCTGGTAAAAGCCGCCGTGCTCGGCCTGGGCGCGCCAGTCGGTGGCGAAGCGCAGGCGCACGCGGCCGTCGTCGTCGACCGGCGCTTCGGATCGGCCGCAGGCGGCGAGGGCGGTCGTCGCCGCCAGCGCGCCGGCGCCGACAAGGACGGCGCGGCGGTCAGGCGATGCGTTGCGATTCCCGCGGCGGTTCATGGCCTTGGTTTACGGCCGCGCTGGGGGGAAGGGAAGGCATTGTGCGCCGCGACGGTCGAGCCAGGTCAGGGATGGGCCGCGCTTGTGGGCCTGTCCCGGTTGTCTCGTCGATGTCCTGTATGTCGCGGCGGGCGCGTCCCGCATGTCTTGCCTGAATTGTCTTGCCCGCGAATCGGCAGGCCCGACGCGGCGGGAGTCGAAAATTCGGTCGGTGCGACTGCTGGATTTTGGGCCGAATCCGCCGTTCCTCGATGGTCTGGAAGGGTCGCGGGCGACGATGGCCGGCGCCGGAATTGAGCGAGGGGACGAAGATCCCCGCAAGCGGTTTTCTTCGTCCCCTCGCCAAGTCCGGGTTGGACTTGGCCATTGAGGTTCAGGACCCTGGCGTCAGCATCAACGAGGCGAACCCCGGCGATGGTCGGCTGTATCCTGTCGCGCTCCTGGTCTCCGGCGTTCCACGAGGTCGAACCCCGCGCCGTCCATCGATCCCGATCCGGTTCCCGCGGGGGTCTCGCCGGCCGAAGCCTTTGAAACGTCCGTTGGGCCTTGATCCTGTCTCCCGTCCGTTAAGGTCGAAACCCCCCGGTGCGGTCGATCAGAGAGCCGGGCCGGTCCGCTTTGAGCCCCGGGTCTCCCCGGATTTCCGCGCCGCCGTGTCCCTCGGCCTGTTGACGTTCGCGCCGAATCCGCTAGACGGCAAGCGTCCGAATCCGGCCGGCTGTGCGGAACCGCCCCGGCCCCGGTGGACAACCCTGTGCATATCTGTGG
>JAXHTU010000091.1:0-12732 GCA_034189955.1 Pseudomonadota bacterium
GGGGGGGCTGGGCCCCGCGCGCCTGCTCGCCCTCGCCGAAGCCGGCGACTACCGCCGCGACGTCTACTAGCCCCACTCGTCCGCGCCGCGCCGGGTTCCCCGCGTCCAGGACAGTTTACGCCCGCTTCATCAGACTGGGTTACACGCGAGGAATGCGCCCGTTCGCGTTCCTGTCCGCGCTGCTTTCGCCAGCCTCCCGCCGGACGGTTCCGCACGACCCGGACGCACGGCTGGCCCATATGGCCCTGCACGATCAGGAAACCGGCCTGGGCAACCGCCTGTCGCTGGAGCGGCTCGCCGCAGCGGGACCGCCGGCGCATGTGGTCCTGTTCGGCGTCGACCGGTTCGAGGTGCTGCGCAACGCCATCGGTTATGACTCGATGGCCAGTCTGCTGACCACCCTTGGCCACCGGCTGTCCGGCCTGACCCCACGCGCCGCCGTCGCCCGGGTTGGCGCCGGCACGCTCGGAGTCGTCCTGCAGGCGCGGGACGACGACGACGCCGTCCGCATGGCCGCCCGGATCTGCGAGGCCGCCCAGGCGCCCGTCATCCTGAACGGCGCGCCGGTCGACATCTCGCTGACGGCGGGCGTCGCCCGTACGGGCGCGGTCAGCCGCAGCGTCGGATCAACCCTCGACCGCGCCGCCATCGCCGTCGATCAGGCCCGCGCCGCCCATCGCCGGGCCGGTCTCTTCGACGCCGTGCGCTATGGCGATCCCGCCGGCAATCTGTCGCTGATCAGTGAACTGATGGCCGCACTCGACAACGGCGAGTTCTCGCTCAACTACCAGCCGAAATACGACTTCCGCGCCGAAGGCGTCACGGCGGTCGAGGCGCTCGCCCGCTGGACCCATCCACGGCGCGGCTGCGTCTCGCCCGAACTGTTCGTGGCCATGGCCGAGGAAACCGGCCACATCCGCCCTCTGACCGAATGGGTCATCCATCAGGCCATCCGCGATCAGGCCCACCTTCGCCGCGCCGGCCACGACCTCATGATGTCGGTCAACATCTCGGGCCGCCTGCTGTCCGACGAAAGCTTCGCCGAATTCGCCCTCGCTGCCGTGGAGGCTTCCGGGGCGCGCCTGTGCTTCGAGATCACCGAGACCGCCGTGGTCGGCAATCCGGAGATGGCCCTGCGCATCCTCGACCGCTTCGCCGACGCCGGCATCTCCGTGTCGCTGGACGACTACGGCTCGGGCCTGTCGTCCCTGACCTACCTGAAGCAGATCCGCGCCGACGAACTCAAGATCGACAAGAGCTTCATTCTCGGCCTCGACGACTCCGCCCGCGACGCCCTGCTGGTCAAGTCGACCATCGACCTCGCCCACGGCCTCGGCATGAAGGTCACCGCCGAGGGGGTCGAGACGCCGACAGCCCTGGCCCTGCTGCGCGGCATGGGCTGCGACATGGCCCAGGGCTATCTGATCGGCCGACCGGTCTCTTTCGCCGCCCTGCTCGAGCGACTGGACGGTCCGACGCGCAAGGCCGCGACCGTCGCGGCCTGACACCGGTTCACCCCGCCGCCACCGCCTTCATCGACACCTGTGAGTCCGCCAGCCGCACCGGATCGACCGGCGTCGCCCGGCCGATCATCTGGCGCCCGGCCATGAACTCGGCCGGGGCGTTGACCGCCTCGACGCAGACGACCCGGTCGCCGGCCAGATGGAAGACCGCGAACGCGCCGGTCGCCGGATCGCCGCGCAGCACCTGACGATCGGCGTCGTCGGGCAGGCCGGCGATCTGCAGCTTGACGTCATACTGGTCCGACCAGAACCACGGCACCTCGGGCGTCGGGGCCGGCCGGCCGGCGATCGCCGCCGCCGCCTGCTTGGCCTGTTCCAGGGCGTTGGGCACGCTCTCCAGCCGCTGCATTCGTCCGCCGTGCGCCGGGATGGGCCGCCAGCTCACATCCCCGATGGCCCAGATCGCCGGGTCGGAGGTCTGCGCCGCCTCGTTCACCACGATGCCGTTCTGGCAGGCCAGCCCCGCCGTCGCCGCCAGCTGGTCGCAGGCCGCCGCGCCGACACCGACCAGAATCGCATCGGCCTCGACCAGCCGTCCGTCCGCCAGCCGCACGCCGCCCGCCTCGAACGCGGTCACCTCGGCCGAGGTCAGAACCTCGACGCCGTGGGCGCGATGATAGCGGGTGAAGAAGTCCGACAGGGTCTGCGACGCGACCCGCGCCAGCACCCGGTCCATCCGCTCGATGATCACTGCCTCGGCGCCCAGCGCCCGCGCCGAGGCCGCCGCTTCCAGCCCGACATAGCCGCCGCCGACCACCGCCAGCCGCCTGCCGGGTCCCAGCGCCTCTTTCAGCCTCTCCGCATCCGCCAGGGTCCGCAACTCCAGCAGGTCCGGACGGTCCGCCCCCGGAATGGCCAGCTTCCGCGCCGTCGAACCGGTCGCCAGGATCAGGGCGTCATAGGGCTCGACCGTCCCGTCGGCGAAGGTCACCGTCTTCCCGGCCGCGTCGATCGCCGTCGCCGTCACGCCCAGCCGCAGTTCGATGCCGTGTTCGGCATAGAATTCCTCGGGCCGCAGCAACAGCGCCTCCAGATCGGCCTCGCCCTTCAGCCACGCCTTGGACAGCGGCGGGCGCTGGTACGGCGGCGCCGCCTCTTCGCCCGCGAGCACGATCGGCCCCTCATGCCCGTACTGCCGCAGCAGGGCCGCGGCCGTCCCGCCGGCATGCCCCGCGCCGATAATCAGAACCTTGGTCATGACTGCTGAGATAGAGGGGCGAGGGGCGAGGGTCGAGGGGCGAGAGGCGATGGGACCTGCGCCCCGGCTCAACATTTCTCCCTCGCCCCTCGCCCCTCGTCCCTCGCCCCTCTTGGGGATTATGCACTTGACGTACCACACACAATATGGGGATAAGGGCCATGCGTGACAGGCCGGACTCAGACCCGTTGGAAGACGCGGTCACATTTCAAATTTTGTGCTTCGCCGAAGGGCGAGACAGCGGAGACAAGAGGTTCGACGACGCCCTAACTCCAAGGGCCTTCGCCAAGGCGCTCATTGAGCTTGTGCGAGATCATCCGGTTAAGGTCGAGGTGGGCTTCCCGTACATTCGAATTTAGGTGCGGGAGGTACTCAAGCGAGGCGCTTATCTCGGAGAATGGAATGAGGATCTCGTTCGTTACCGTCATGAACTGCCGGAGCCCCACCCGCACAGCGGCCGGGCTCATTCCTCGCCGCTCCAGCTCCTGCCGCTTGTATTTGAGCGAGGCCTGAAAGTAGGCGTTCTTGGCGGCCCTTTCCATGGTGAAGGTGACCATGTCGGCATCTGAGAACGGGACCATCGAAGGGCGGCCATGAACGAGAAGGTCGCGCAACTGCCGATGTCGATCTAGCTCGGCTGCGGTTTTGCAGGTGTCGCAGTCGTATTGGCCGGCGCTCAAATCGATCCGCCGAAACGCCTTTTTCCAGTGTTTTCGGTTGCGGTCGAACTGGCGCGAAGAGCTTACCTGTTCGTCGTCGGGAGCCTCGCCCGTTAGCCGCCCATAGTCGTTCAGAAGCCTGATCCCCTGATCCAGGGTCGCCTCAAGGTTGGCCCACCACACCACGATTTGACCGATAGCTTCATGCAGCCGAGAATCTGAACCCATGACCGAACCGCCCCCCCCACACCTGAATGACGTTCTTCGCCGCATGCTGGCGATGAAGCCGAAGCCGAAAGAGAAGCCTACGCCGGATAAGACGACGGAGTCCAAGCGCCCCTCAGAACGTGGCTAACCCAGACTTAACCGCGCAGATGTATAGTGCGTGAGTTGAGTCGCCCCGCTCTTTGGCCGACGAACGGAGAAGCTCGTGGCCAAGGACTACTATGCGGACCTAATCGCGATCTTGCTGCAGCACGGGTGCTGGCAGATCGCGGGCGGCAAAGGGAGTCACGAAAAGTGGTGTAGCCCGGTAAACGGGCGGACCTTTACCGTGCCTCGTTCAAGGAGCCGCCACACCGCGAACGGCGTACTGAAACAGGCTGGGCTCAAGAAGGCGTTTTAGGCGACGGCCAGTTCGCGTTCTTGGCAGGCGTGGAATTTGAACGGTACGCTCGCCTTGTGCACGTCCGCATTCGCCGAAAGCATCTCGGGCGCGAGATCGTTCATAAGCTGCTCGAATTCGGCCAGCGTATCGGCCTCGATCACGAGGCCGGGAATGTTGCTGTCGGAGTACCAAACCTTGGCTTGGTCGTCCCATAGAGCCTTCACGTAGTAGGATGGCTTATGCATGCGTACCCTTCCCCCAGCGCCATACGTGTGCGTTTCGACCCGCTGGGTGTCAACGGAATATATGTAACTAAAGTACCGAGATTAAGGCGGCGTTGCATTTTTGGTCGTTGCGATGGTCGTTCACTCCCACGTATCGCGCGCGACCCATCGCGACTTGTAGCGGCGCTTGCGCGTCTGCTTAGGCGGCGCAGGTAAGGCCGTCAGCCCGCCGATAGGTCAGGCGCTTGCCGCCGATCATCTTGAGCACCTTCGCGGCGCGAGCGGTGTCGTCGATGCCGAGGGCCATGCGGTTGGTGTAGCGGAAATCGAACTCCGCCAGATAGCGGTGCAGGTGGCGCTTGGCGCAGTGCTGGTAGATGCCGCGCATGCCGCGCTTGAAGATCGAGAAGTAGCCTTCGACCGTCTGCGTGTGGACTTCGGTGTCGAGGGCCGAGACGTATTCGTCGCGCTGGTGGTTCACCACGCCGTGCTTACGGTTCCAGAACATCGAGCCGTAGAAGGCGGCGGCGTCCGTCATCAGGCGGGCCTCGCGGGTGACGTTGGCGTTGATGATCGGGAAGAGAGTCGAGACGCGAAGATTGTCGACGACGTAGGACTTGGCGCGCCCGCTCTCACGATCCACCAGAGACAGGACTTTCATCTTCATGCCCGAGCGGATGCGCTGGCCCGGCTCGGGACGGTGATCGGGGTCAAAGCCGATGAACGTCTCGTCGATCTCGACCGGCGTACCCTCGCCGCCCATGGGGAACGGGGTGTCGTCGCGCATGGCTTCGCGGATGCGATGGGCCATGAACCACGCGGTCTTATAGGTCACGCCAAGCGAGCGCATCAGTTGGTGGCTGCTCATTCCCTTCTTGCTGGACGACAGCAGGTGAACCGCCAGAACCCACTTATTGAGCGGCACGTGAGAGCGCTCAAACAGGGTGCCGACCGTGACCGAGAAAGGCTTGCGGCAGTCGCGGCATTTATAGACGCCGGGGCGGGTGCTCTTGCCCTTGAGCTCGACCGAGTTGTCGACCGATCCGCAGTGCGGGCAGGCCCGACCGTTCGCCCACTGGAGGCTTTCCAGATGAGCGCGGGCCGCGTCGGCGTCGTGAAAGATCGGATCGGTCAGGTTCATAGCCAGACACTACCAGTTGAGCGTGGTACGTCAAGTGCATAACCCCCCCTCTTGACCGTTCCACTGTTACAGCATAGTGGAACGCGGCATGACCGAGACCCTTCCTCTCAACGCCGCCGCGGCGGTGCGCAGTCGCGTCGCCCTCTACGACGCCCTGCTGTCGCTGAAGACGCGTCAGGAGGTCGACGCCTTCCTCGCCGACCTGTGCACCCCGGCGGAACTGCGCGCCTTCGCCGAGCGCTGGGAGGTGGCCCGCCTGCTCGACGCCGGCGGCAAATCCTATCGTGAAATCGCCGCCGAGGCCCAGGCCAGTCCGACCACGGTCGTGCGGGTCGCCCGGTTCCTCAAGGAGATGCCCCATCAGGGCTATCGCCTCGTCCTCGACCGCATCAAGAGCTGAGTAGAACATGAGTACCGTCCAGGGCCGGCTGCGCATCGCCGTCCAGAAATCCGGCCGTCTGTCCGACCGCAGCCTCGACCTCGTCCGCGACGCCGGCCTGCGCGTGGTCAAGGGTAACAACGACCTGCTGTACCGGGTCGAGAACTATCCGATCGACCTGTTGCGCGTACGCGACGACGACATTCCGACCTTCGTCGCCGACGGGGTCTGCGATCTCGGCATCGTCGGCGAGAATGTGCTGGAGGAGGCGCGCAACGGCGGCCCCGTCGCCGAGGTCATCATGCCGCTCGGCTTCGGCCGCTGCACCCTGAAGATCGCCGTCCCGCCGGCCCTCGCCTACGACGGCCCGGCCTCGCTCGAGGGCCTGCGCGTCGCCACCTCCTATCCGAAGATCCTGCGCCGCTGGCTCGACGAACGGGGCATCGGCGCCGACATCGTCACCATGCGCGGCGCCGTCGAGGTGGCCCCCCGGCTCAAGTTGGCCTCGGCCATCTGCGATCTGGTCTCCACCGGGGCGACCCTCGAGGCCAACGGCCTCGACGCGCGCGAAACGGTGCTGGAAAGCCAGGCCGTGCTGATCAGGTCGCCGGTCGCGCCGGAGCCCGGCCTGGGGCACCTGCTCGACAGCATCATCGAGCGGATGTCCGGCGTCGTCTCCTCGCAGGGCGCCAAATACGTCATGCTCAACGCCCCGCGCTCGGCGCTGGACCAGATCACCGCCATCCTGCCCGGCGCCGGTTCTCCCACCGTCATGCCCCTGTCGGGCCGCGACGACGCCGTCGCGGTCCACGCCGTCTGCCAGGAAGCCGTCTTCTGGGAGACGCTGGAGAAGCTCAAGGCCGCGGGGGCCTCGGCCATCCTCGTCCTGCCGATCGAGAAGATGATGTGATGCGGCTGATCGACTGGTCCTCCCTCGATGGTCAGGGCCGCTTTGACGCCCTGGCCCGCCCGTCAAGCCGCGGCGATCGCGACGTCGTGGACGTCGTCCGGGGCATTTTCGAGCAGGTCGCCATCTCGGGCGGGGCCGCGGTGCGCCAGTTCAGCCTCGAGATCGACGGCTTCGCTCCCCGCCGCGTCGCCATCACCCCCGAGGCCGTGGCCGCCGCCCGCGACGCCCTGCCCCCGACCGCCACCCGTTCGCTGCGCATCGCCGCCGAAAACGTCCGCGTCTTCCACGAGGCCACCCGGCCGGAAGACACCCCCTTCTTCGAGACGACCCCCGGCGTCCGCTCCCGCCTCGTCTGGCGCCCCATCGACGCGGCCGGCATCTATGTGCCCGGCGGCACCGCGCCGCTGTTCTCGTCGCTGTTGATGCAGGCCATCCCCGCCCAGGTCGCCGGCGTGCGCGAACGGGTCGTGGTCACCCCGCCGGCGAAGGACGGCGGCGTCCACCCGGCGATGATCTACGCCGCCGCCGAGGCCGGTCTCGACGCCCTGTGGCTGATCGGCGGGGCCCAGGCCATCGCCGCCCTGACCTATGGCGCCGTGTTCGACGACGGCGAGATCCCGCCCTGCGACAAGCTGTTCGGCCCGGGCAACGCCTTTGTCGCCGAGGCCAAGAAACACGCCTCCGCCCTGCCCCGCGGCCCGGCCGTCGACATGCCCGCCGGCCCGTCCGAACTGCTGGTCATCGCCGACCGCGACGCGGACCCGGAGATCGCCGCCGCCGACCTGCTCAGCCAGGCCGAACACGACGCCGACGCCCAGGTCATCCTCGTCTCCGAGAGCCGCGCCAACATCGAGGCCATCCTCGCCGAGCTCGAGCGTCAGCTTCAGACCCTCCCGCGCGCCGACATCGCCCGCGCCTCCCTCGCCGAGGGCCGCGCCATCCGCGTACGCGACATGGCCGAGGCCTGCGAGGTCGCCAACCTCTACGGCCCCGAACACCTCGCCCTGCAGACCGTCGACGCCGACGCCATGGTCGAGCGCATCACCGCCGCCGGCGCCGTCTTCGTCGGGCCTTACGCCGCCGAGACCCTTGGCGACTACGCCGCCGGCCCCAGCCACGTCCTGCCGACCGACGGCGCCGCCCGCACGATAGGCGGCATCACCACCGCCAGCTTCATGACCTCGATGTCGGTCCAGTCCGTCACCGAGGCCGGCGCCCGGGAACTCGCCCCCGTGGCCGCCCGCCTCGCCCGTCTCGAAGGCCTCGAGGCCCATGCCCGCGCCGCAGACCTGAGGGCCCGATGATCACCAACCTGCCCGCCCCCTTCGCCCCGCTGGTCTCGGGCGGCGACGGTCTCGACCGCTATCCGGCCGAGCCCCGCGCCCTCTCCGCCCGCATGGCCGAGGTCTACGGCGTCCCCGCCGACAGCGTCCTGCCGGTGCGGGGCCTGACCCACGGGCTTGAGCTCGTCTTCCGCCTCGCCGCCCGCGACGGGCTGTCCGTCCAGGCGCCCGACGCCGAGCCGTACAACGCCCTCGCCGCCCTCTACGCCCGTCCCGCCGCGAACGCCGGCCCCGGCGCGGTGATCCTGCGCGCCCTCGGCTCGCCCGAGGCCGTCGCCGAGATGGCCGCCCGCGTCGCCCCCGCCCTGCTGGTCATCGACGAAGGCCTCGCCGAGTTCGCCGACGCCCCCTCCGCGTCCACGGTCATCGACGCCCACGCCAACCTCGTCGTGCTGCGCAGCCTGTCGCTGGCCCACGGACTCGCCGGCGCCCGCGTCGGCGCCGCCGTCGCCCGGCCAGAGACCCTCGCCCGTCTCGCCGCGGTGATGGAGCCCTACGCCCTGCCGGAGGTCTCGATCCGCCTGGCCATGCAGGCGCTGGACCCCTCACGCATGATGGAGACCGGCCAGCGCATCGCCCGCGTTCGCGCCGAGCGCGGGCGGCTGGTCAAGACCCTGTCCCGCGCCATGGTCGTCGAGCCCGGCTTCGGTCCCGTCATCATGGCCCGGCCGTCCGACCCCGACGCCGTCCTCGTGAGCCTGACGCGCTACGGCGTCGCCGCGGAGAGCGCCGGCGAGCGACTGCGCCTGCCCGTCTCGGCCCGGGCCGAGGTCAACGACCGCCTGCTCGCCGCCCTCGACCTCGCTCCGGCGCCGGCCCGGCCGCACCGCACTGGCGAGGCCGTCCGCGACACCAAGGAGACCCGCATCGTCTGCGCCGTCGATCTCGACGCGGCCGGTCCCGTTTCCATCGCCACCGGCGTCGGCTTCTTCGACCACATGCTGGAGCAGATCGCGGCCCACGGCGGCTTCTCCCTGCGCCTGTCGTGCGAGGGCGACCTGCACACCGATCCCCACCACACCATCGAGGACTCGGCCATCGCCCTCGGCCAGGCCCTGAAGCAGGCGCTCGGCGAGCGCCGCGGCATCGCCCGCTACGGCTTCGTCCTGCCCATGGACGAGGCCAACGCCAGCGTCTCCATCGACCTGTCCGGCCGTCCCTATCCGGTGTTCGAGGGGACCTTCGACACCCCCTTCATCGGCGACTACCGCACCGATCTGACGGCCCACGTCTTCCGCTCGCTGGCCGAACACCTCGGCGCCGCCATCCACGTCTCGGTCACCGGCGACGACGACCACCACAAGACCGAGGCCGTCTACAAGGCCTTCGGCCGCGCCCTGCGCCAGGCCATCCGCGTCGAGGGCGACGCCGTCCCGAGCACCAAGGGGGTGTTGTGACCACCGTCACCGTCCTCTCCTACGGCGCCGGCAATGTCGCCTCGGTCCAGTTCGCCCTGGAGCGGCTCGGCGCGACCGTCCGCCTGACCGCCGATCCGGCCGAGGTCGCCGAAGCCGAACGCCTGATCCTGCCCGGCGTCGGCGCGGCCGCCTACGCCATGGGGCGGCTGGCGGAGCTGGATCTGGTCGAGCCGATCCGCGCCTTTCCTCGCCCCCTGCTCGGCGTCTGTCTCGGGCAGCAGCTGCTTTTCGACGCCAGCGACGAGGGCGGCGGCGCGCCCCTGCTCGGCCTGATCCCCGGCCGCGTCGGCCGCATCGCGCCGGCCCCCGAACGGCCGGTGCCGCACATGGGCTGGGCGCGCCTCTCGATCGTCCGTCCCGACCCCCTGCTGGAAGGGATCGACGAGGGCGCCTGGGCCTATTTCGTGCACAGCTACGTCTGCCCCGACGGCGCGACGACCCTCGCCCGCGCCGACTACGGCGGCCCGGTGCCGGCCGTGGTGCGCAACGGCCTGCGCTGGGGCTGCCAGTTCCACCCCGAGCGCTCGGCCGCCGCCGGCGCCCGCATCCTGCGAAACTTTCTGGAGCTGACGCCATGATCGTCTACCCCGCCATCGACCTGCGCGGCGGCGTCTGCGTCCGGCTGATGCACGGCCGGTTCGACCAGGCCACCCTCTATGACGAGGATCCCGCCGCCCGCCTCGCCGCCTTCGCCGCCGCCGGCGCCGCCTGGGCCCATATCGTCGATCTCGACGGGGCCGAGGCCGGCCGCGCCATGCAGCACGCCCTGATCGGCGAACTGGCCCGCTCCGGCGACATCCTGATCCAGTCCGGCGGCGGCGTCCGCTCCGACGACGACATCCGCGCCCTGCTCGCCGCCGGCGTCGCCCGCGTCGTGGTCGGCTCCCAGGCCGTGACCCGCCCCGAGGCCGTGGCCGGCTGGCTCGAGCATTTCGGCGCCGACCGGCTCACCCTCGCCATCGACGTGCGCGCCGTCGGCGACCGCTGGGTGCCGGCCCTCAAGGGCTGGACCCAGGCCGCCGAGGTCGATCTGTGGGCCGCGCTCGACCGCTATCCGCCGGGGACGGCGAAACACCTGCTGGTCACCGACGTCGGCCGCGACGGGGCCCTGACCGGTCCCAATTTCGACCTGCTGGCCGAGCTCCGCCGCCGCCGTCCCGACCTCGAGCTGCAAGCCTCGGGCGGGGTCGCCGCGCTCGACGACCTGACCGGCGCCCGGGCCGTCGGCGCCGCCGGCGTCATCGTCGGCCGCGCCCTGTACGAACGCCGCTTCACCCTGCAGCAGGCGCTGGAAACGGCCGCCGCATGACCGGCCCGTTCTCCGGCAAGAGGGCGGTCAAGTGACCGCCCGGCGCATCATCCCCTGCCTCGACGTCAAGGACGGCCGGGTGGTCAAGGGCGTCCGTTTCGAGGGCCACGTCGACATGGGCGACGCCGCCGAGCTCGCCGCCCGCTACCGCGACCAGGGCGCCGACGAACTGGTCTTCTACGACATCGCCGCCAGCCCGCAGGGCCGCACGCTGGACTATGGCTGGGTGCGCGACATCGCCCGCCTGCTCGACATTCCGTTCAGCGTCGCCGGCGGCATCCGCTCGGTCGAACAGGCCGGTCGCTGCCTCGACAACGGCGCCGACAAGGTCTCGATCAACTCGCCCGCCCTCGAACGCCCCGAGCTGATCGCCGAAATGGCCGCCCGTTTCGGAGCCCAGTGCGTCGTCGTGGGCGTCGATTCGAAGCGCGCCGGCGACGACTGGTTCGTCCACCAGTACACTGGCGATCCGACCGCCAGCCGCGGCGCCGGCCGCCGCACCCTCGACTGGATCGTCGAGGCCCAGACCCTGGGCGCCGGCGAGATCGTCCTCAACTGCATGGACGAGGACGGCGTCCGCCGCGGCTACGACCTCGCCCAGTTGTCCGCCGCCCGCCAACGCCTGACCATCCCGCTGGTCGCCTCGGGCGGCGCCGGCGAGGCCGCCCATTTTCGCGACGTGTTCGAACAGGCCGGCGTCTCCGGCGCCCTGGCCGCCAGCGTCTTCCACAGCGCATCCCTGACCATTCCCGACCTGAAGGCCTTTCTCGCCGCTTCAGGCGTTGAGGTGAGACCATGATCGACCCTGCTTCGCTCGACTTCGCCAAGGGCGACGGCCTGCTCCCCGTCGTCGTTCAGGACGCCGCCACGCTTCAGGTCCTGACGCTGGCCTATATGGACCGCGCCGCCCTCGAAGAGACCATCGCCTCGGGCGAGGCGACCTTCTTCTCGCGCTCGCGCGGCGGCCGCTGGCGCAAGGGCGAGACCTCCGGCGACCGGCTGCACGTCGTCTCCATCACCCCCGACTGCGACGCCGACTCCCTGGTGCTCAAGGTCCGGCCCGTCGGCAACGCCTGCCACCTGAACCGCATCAGTTGCTTCGGCGAGGAAGACGCGCCCGGCCTCGGCCGCCTCGCCCGGCTGGAGCAGACCATCGCCGACCGCGCCGCCGCCGACCCGGCGCAAAGCTGGACCGCCCGCCTGCTCGCCGAGGGCCCCAAACGGGCCGCCCAGAAGGTCGGCGAAGAGGGGGTCGAAACCGCCCTGGCCGGCGCCGCCGGCCCGGATTCGGAACTCGCATCCGAGGCGGCGGATTTGGTCTATCATCTGCTGGTGCTGCTCCGGGCCCGTCACATGGTGTTTCAGGACGTCCTCGACGTCTTGGCGGAGCGGGCGGAAGCGGCCAGACAAACCCCCGGTCAAGTCGGGACCTGAACCTGAGGAGAGCGTATGGCGGCCCTGGTGCTGTTCGGCGGCGGCGGCGATCTCGCCATGAGGATGCTCCTGCCCTCGCTCTATTTTCTCGAGCACGACGGCCTGCTGCCCGACGGTCTCAAGATCATCGGCGCGGCCCGCTCGGAAGAGAGCCGCGAGGAATATGTCGCCAAGGTCCGCCAGTCGGTCGAGACCAAGGCCCGCGCCGACGACGCCTGGGCCGATGACGCCTGGTCCCGGATGGAGGCCCGTCTCGACTATCTGGCCGTCGACGCAACCTCGGCCGAAAGCCTGAGGCCGCTCAAGGACAAGGTCGGCGACGGCGCCTGCACATCCTTCCTCGCCGTCTCGCCCTCGCTCTACGCCCGCATCGTCACCGCCATGCGCGCCGCCGGCCTGGCCGAGCCCGAGGATCGCGTCGTGCTGGAAAAGCCGATCGGGCGCGACCTCGACAGCTTCCGCCAGATCGACGACGCGGTGGCCGACGCCTTCTCCGAGAACCAGGTCTTCCGCATCGACCACTATCTCGGCAAGGAGACGGTCCAGAACCTGATCGCCCTGCGCTTCGGCAACACCATCTTCGAGCC
>JAXHTU010000092.1:0-12485 GCA_034189955.1 Pseudomonadota bacterium
CCACCTTGGTGAAGCCGAACGCCGGATTGCTGTCGGCGACGTGGGCGTAGGTCGGATGCGACGACGCCTCGTCGAACCGCCAGCCGAACAGGGCGCTGTAGAAGGCGCGCGCCTTGTCGAGGTCATGGGTGTCGATGGTGAAGTAGCCGAGCTGGATCATCCCGGTCTAAGCGCTCACCAGCAGCGAAAGTTGCCTAGCGGCGACCTCGCGCCCGCCTTCCTCGATTTCCCGGTCCAGCAGACGGGTCGGGTACTCGCCGGTGAAATAGTGGTCCGTGAACTGCGGATTGCGCGGATCGCGCGGTCCCGCCTCCATGGCGTCGTACAGGCCGTCGACCGACAGGAATCCCAGCGAATCGACCTCGAGGTGGGCCCGCATCTCTTCCAGCGTATGGTTGGCGGCGATCAGCTGGTCCCGCTCCGGCATGTCGATGCCGTAGAAGTCCGGCCACAGGATCGGCGGGCTGGCAGAGCGCAGGTGCACCTCGGCCGCGCCCGCCGCCCGCACGGCGCGGACCAGCTTGACCGAGGTCGTGCCGCGGACGATCGAATCGTCGATCAGCACCACCCGCTTGCCGGCCAGCACGGACCGGTTGGGGCTGTGCTTCATGCGTACGCCCTTCTGCCGCGCGCCCTGGCTGGGCTGGATGAAGGTGCGGCCCAGATAATGGCTGCGGATGATCCCCATCTCATAGGGGATGCCGCTCTCCTGGGCGTAGCCCAGCGCCGCCGGCACGCCGGAGTCGGGCACCGGCACGATCACATCCGCCTCGACCGCATGCTCGCGGGCCAGCCTGTGGCCCATCCGCTTGCGCACCTCATAGACCGACTGGCCGTTCACGATGCTGTCGGGGCGCGAGAAATAGACATATTCGAACAGGCAGGGGCGGGCCCCGCGGGTCGGGAACGGCTTCAGCGACTGCAGTCCGTCCTTGTCGATGACCACGACCTCGCCATGTTCGACATCGCGCTCG
This sequence comes from Pseudomonadota bacterium, assembly GCA_034189955.1. Lineage (GTDB taxonomy): Bacteria > Pseudomonadota > Alphaproteobacteria > Caulobacterales > Caulobacteraceae > Brevundimonas. The sequence continues at coordinate 975 of JAXHTU010000092.1, forward strand.
AAGGTCGCGCCGATGGTGTCGAGAGCACAGGTCTCGGAGGCCAGCACCCAGGCTCCGTCCAGCCGGCCCAGCACCAGCGGGCGGATGCCCAGCGGGTCGCGGGCGCCGATCATCTTGGAGCGGGTCTGGCACACGAGGGCGTAACCCCCCTCGATCCGGCCGAGGGCGTCGATGAAGCGGTCGACGATCTTGGCCTTCCGACTGCGCGCGATCAGATGAAGGATGACCTCGGAGTCGGAGGTCGACTGGAAGATCGCGCCCTCGCTGACCAGCTGGTTTCGCAGGAACAGGAAGTTCGTCAGATTGCCGTTGTGGGCGATGGCGATGCCGCCGCTGTCCAGATCGGCGAACATCGGCTGGATGTTGCGCAGGAACGATCCGCCCGAGGTCGAATAGCGCGTGTGGCCGATGGCCGCCGAGCCGGGCATCCGCTCCGACAGATCGGCGCCGCCGAACGCCTCGCCGACCAGCCCCATGTGCCGCTCGGTGTGGAAGCGCGCCTCGTGCACGCTGGCGATGCCGCAGGCCTCCTGGCCCCGATGCTGCAGGGCGTGCAGGCCGAGGGCCACGACCGCCGAGGCGGCGTTTGGCTGCGCGCCCCATACGCCGCAGACGCCGCATTCGAGGCGCAGCTGATCATCGTCGGGATCGCGCCAATGCTCGCGGTGAACGACGGGTTCGGCGATGGAATGGGGCATCGTCGGGGCTCCGATGACCGGCAGGTGCAACTAGGGGGCGACGCGCGGGGAGGTAGGCCCGGATTGCGTCCGGGGCAAGGCTTCTTCGCCCGAAAACCCTTTGCTCACGGATGAAGTCACGATGGGCGTCAGGGCGTCGGCGCCGCGGCCGATGCCCGGCAGGACGATCTGGATCGCCCGCGCCGCGCCGGCGGTCAGGGGGCGCAGCGCCGCCTCGGTCAGCCAGCGCGGGGTCTTCTCGCCCGGCATGGCGGCGACGACGACCAGATGGACGGCCCCCAGCAGCACCAGCGCCCGCCCGGCGCCGACGAAGATGCCGACGATCCGGTCGACCCCGCCCAGTTGCGGATGGGCCTGCGCCCGCTTCGACAGGATCGAACCGAAGATGCGGATGCCGAAATAGATCAGCAGGAAGGCGGCGACGGCGGCCAGGATGGCGCCGGCCCAGTCCGGATCGATCAGTCCGCGCCCGATCGGCGCCGTCACCGGCAGGGCCACCAGCGCCAGAAAGGCCGCCAGCACGAAGCTCAGCAGGGTGATGATCTCGCGCGTGCCGCCGCGCACCCAGCCGGCGGCGGCCGAGCCCAGTATGACCACTATGGCGATGACGTCGAAGCCGGTCATGGGCGCTCGGTGTGAGGGGCGATGATCCTCAGTAGCGGTTTTGCGAGATTCGTTCGACCGCTTCCGTCAGCCGGTTCACCGCTGTCACCTTCACGCCCTTGTCCTTGACCGTCAGCACGGGCGACAGGGCCTGGTCGAAGCCCAGCTTCTGCGCTTCCCGCAGCCGCGCCTCGGCCCGACCGACGGCGCGGATCTCGCCCGACAGGCTGATCTCCCCGAACACCACGCAGCCTTGGGGCAGGGGCATGTCGGTCGCCGAACTGACCAGCGCCGCCGCCGCCGCCAGATCGGCCGCCGGCTCATTGATGCGCAGGCCCCCGGCCACGTTCAGATAGACGTCCTGATCGCCGAAGCCAAAGCCGCAACGCGCCTCCAGCACCGCCAGCACCATGGCCAGCCGGCCGGTGTCCCAACCCACCACCGCCCGGCGCGGCGTGCCATAGGCCGACTTCGACACCAGCGCCTGAACCTCGACCAGCACCGGCCGCGAGCCCTCGATGCCGGCGAACACCGCCGCCCCCGGGGCCCGGTCCTTGCCCTCGCCGAGGAACAGGGCCGACGGATTGGCCACCTCGCGCAGCCCCGCGTCGCCCATCTCGAACACCCCGATCTCGTCGGTGGCGCCGAAGCGGTTCTTGCCCGCGCGCAGGATGCGGAACGGATAGCCGCGCTCGCCCTCGAAGCTCAGCACCGCATCGACCATATGCTCGACCACCCGCGGACCGGCGACCTGGCCGTCCTTGGTCACATGGCCGACCAGCACCACCGCCACGCCCTGCGACTTGGCCAGACGCACCATCTCCCCGGCGCAGGCCCGCACCTGGGTGACCGAGCCCGGCCCGGCCTCATGCGCGTCGCTCCACAGCGTCTGGATCGAATCGACGATGACGATGTCGAATTTCTCGCGCTTCAGCGTGGCGAGGATCTCCCTCAGGGCCGTCGCCGAGGCCAGCTCGACCGGGGCCTTCTCCAGCCCCATCCGTTTCGCCCGCGCGCGGATCTGCTCGACCGCCTCCTCGCCCGAGATATAGGCGACCCGCCGTCCCGACAGCGCCGCACGCCCCGCCACGTCCAGCAGCAGGGTCGACTTGCCGACCCCCGGATCGCCGCTCAGCAGGATCGCCGAGCCGGGCACCACTCCGCCGCCGCAGACCCGGTCGAACTCGGCCACCCCGGTGACGATGCGCGGCGGCTCGGGCGTATCGGACTGCAGGCCCTCGAACAGAACGCCGCGGGTGCGGCTGCTGGCCGCCGGCTTCATCGCCCCGGGCGGCGCCGAACGGCTCTCCTCGACGATCGAATTCCACTGGCCGCACGCCCCGCACTGGCCCGACCACTTGCCGTGAACCGCCCCGCAGGACTGACAGACATAGATTGCACCGTCTCGAGCCATGTCGTCGGCTTACAGGAGTCGCGTCGGGCGGGGCAGGGGGTCTCAACGCACGTACGACCGGTTTTGACGTAGGCGGCCCGGACGGCCGGCTAGCCGACGTACCGCCGCGGCACGCGCGATCCGATCGAGGTCAGCAGCTCATAGGCGATGGTGCCTGCCGCCGTCGCGGCCTCGTCGATCATCCGCTGGCCGCCGAACAGCTCGACCCGGTCGCCGGCGGCCACCGCCAGGCCTGTGACGTCGACCGCGCACACATCCATCGACACCCGTCCGACGATCGGCCGCAGCGTCCCGGCGACGACCACGGCCCCGCGCGGGCTGTAGCTGCGCAGCACGCCGTCGGCATAGCCCGCCGCCACCGTCGCGATTCGCGCCATGTCCGTCGCCGTGAAGCCCCGCGAATAGCCCACCGACCCGCCCGCCGGGACGTCGCGCACCTGCAGCACCTCGGCTGTCAGCGTCGCCACCGGCCGGATCCGTTCGTCCGGCCGCCCCTGCGGCCCGCCGCCGTACAGGCAGATGCCGGGGCGGCTGGCGTCGAAAGCGTAGGACTCGCCGAGAAAGACGCCCCCCGAATTGGCGAAGGATCGCAGCACGCCGGGATAGCGCGCCGCCGCCGCCGCAAAGGCGTCTCGCTGGCGGGCGTTCATCGGCTCGGCCGGATCGTCGGCGCAGGCGAGATGGCTCATCACCAGCTTCAATCCCTCGAACGGCTCGGGCGCCGCCTCCGGACTGAAGCCCAGCCGGTTCATGCCGGTGTCGATCTGGACGCCGCAAGCCCCGCCGCCCGCGGCCCGCCATTCGGCCAACTGGGCGTCCGTGTTCAACACCGGCCGCAGGTCGGCTCCCCGCAGCCGCGCCGCCCGCCCGGTCAGGCAGCCGTCCAGCACATAGATGGCCGCACCGGCGCCGAGAGCGGCGCGCAGACGTTCGCCCTCGGCGACCCGCGCGACGAAGAAGGTCCGGGCGCCCTCGGCGGCCAGGCGACGGGCGCAGGCCTCGGCCCCCAGTCCATAGGCGTCGGCCTTGACCACCGGATGAACCGGCGCGCGACCGATCGTCTCCAACGTGCGGAAGTTGGCGGCGAGGGCGTGCAGATCGACGGTCAGCAGGGTGGGAGCGGACATGCCCCATCTAGGGCCACGCTGTTGTGCGATGCAACAGACCGGCTAGGGCCGGGGGAAGGCCACACCGTCGGCGTCGAACAAATGGGCCCGTCCTGCAGGAACGGCGAGCCGCAGGGTCTCGCCGACCGCCGGCTGGACGTCGCCCGGCAGCAGCACGGTCAGCGCCGCATCGCCCGCCGCAAGATAGGCGTAGGTGGCGTGGCCGAGGGTTTCGACGAAGGTCACCGTGGCGCGCAGGCCGTCGGGCGCGCCCGCGAGGCCCAGATGCTCTGGCCGGACGCCGAGGGTGACGGGTGTCCCCGGCGCGGCGCCGGATGCATCGACCTCGACCTGCAGGGTCTCGCCCGCGGCGGTCCGCACCGTGGCTCCGGTCGCCGTGGCCGCGACGATATCCGCCGGCAGCAGGTTCATCTTCGGACTGCCGATGAACTCCGCGACGAACAGGTTGCGCGGCCGGTCGTACAGGTCCATCGGCCGGCCGACCTGCTCGATCCGGCCCGCGTTCAGCACCACGATCCGGTCCGCCAGGGTCATGGCCTCGACCTGGTCGTGGGTGACATAGATCATGGTCGTCTTCAGCCGCTCGTGCAGACTGGCGAACTCGTAACGCATCCGCACCCGCAGGGCGGCGTCGAGGTTGGACAGGGGCTCGTCGAACAGGAAGACCTGTGGCTCGCGCACGATCGCGCGGCCGATCGCCACCCGCTGCCTCTGTCCGCCGGACAGGGCCTTCGGCTTGCGCTCCAGATAGTCGGTGATGTTCAGGGTTTCCGCCGCCCCGCGCACCCGCCGATCGATCTCGGCCTTGTCGTGTTTGGCAAGTTTCAGGCCGAACGCCATGTTTTCATAGACGTTCATGTGCGGGTACAGGGCGTAGGACTGGAACACCATGGCGATGCCCCGGGCGGACGGCGACAGGTCGTTGACCGGCGTCCCGCCGATGGCGATTTCGCCGCCGTCCAGCGCTTCCAGCCCGGCGATGGTTCGTAACAGCGTCGATTTTCCGCAGCCCGACGGCCCGACGAAGACGAGGAACTCGCCGTCGGCGATCTCCAGATCGATGCCCTTCAGCACCTCCGTCGTCCCGAAACGCTTGCTCACGCCGGTCAGCCGGACGTCCGCCATAGATTTCCTGCCCGCAGCTTCTTGCCTTGCGGTCACCGTAAACGGTTACAGGTGGCGATCAATGCCCGGCCCGAGGCGCGGGCCGACAGTCAGCGAGGGGGCTTGCCCTTGTACGGAGCCCGGGGCTCCGAGGGCTTGCCGCGCGCGTCCCTGGCCGCCCACGGACGGTCGCCGCCCTTCGGCTTGCCCTTCCACGGCTTGTCGCCCGCCGGGGCCGACGCGGCCTCGGCGTCGGAGCGCGGCGCCCATGGCGTCTTGCCCGCGGCCGCCGGCTTTTTGACCCAAGGTTTCTTGCCCTCAGGGGTCGGATCGCCCGCCGTGCGCTTGACCCACGGCTTCTTGCCCTCGGCGGCCGGGGCGGCGTCGTCGCGCTTCACCCACGGTGTCTTCTCACCCTGCGGCTTGTCCTCGCGGCCCTTCCAGGCCGGCTTGTCGCCGTCCTCGCGCTTCACCCACGGCTTCTTGTCGCCTTGAGGACGATCCTCGCGCGGCTTCCAGGCCGGCTTGTCACCGCCGTCCTCACGCGCCTTGTACGGCTTCCGCTCGGGACGGTCGCCGCCGGCGCCGGGCTTCTTGTCCCAGCGGCTGACCGGCTTCTCCGACGGACCCGGCTTGACGGCCGGCTCGATCTTGACCCCGTCCTCGAGGCCTTGGGCGATGGCCGCCTCGAACTTCGACTTCATTTCCTCGGTGATCTCGAACTTGGTCTCGCGTTCGAAGATCTTGATCGCGCCGATGTCGCGCTTGGTCACGTGACCCAGACGGCAGATGGTCGGCATCAGCCATTTCGGATCGGCGTTCTTGTCGCGACCGATGTTGATCCGGAACCAGGCCATGTCGCCGCCGCGGGCGAAGTCCGTATAGGGCACGTCCGGCTGGCCCTTGTCGTTCTTGCCGGTGGCCTGCTGGCGCTTCATCCGCTCGTCGTCGAACACGTCTTCCGGCGCCGGCAGCTTCTGCTGGTACAGGCGGATCAGGGCCGCCGCGACCTGTTCGGGCGTGGTGTTCTCGAGCAGCTGCCGGCCCAGGGCCAGGGTGTCCTCGTCCTCCACCGGCGCGGTCAGCACCGGATCGGCCAGCATCCGTTTGCGGTCGTTGGCGACGATCATCTCGGCCGAGGGCGGACCCGACCATTCCGCGTTGATCGAGGCCGACTGCAGCATCAGCTCGACCTTGCGACGCCGCGTATAGCTGACCAGCAGGACCGAGACGCCTTTCTTGCCGGCCCGGCCGGTGCGGCCCGAACGGTGCAGCAGACCGGCCTTGTTGACCGGAATCTCGGCGTGGATGACCAGCCCCAGATCGGGCAGGTCCAGTCCGCGAGCCGCGACGTCGGTGGCGACGCAGACGCGGGCATGGCCGTCGCGCAGCGCTTGCAGCGCCTCCGACCGCTGGCTCTGGGTCAACTCGCCCGACAGGCCGACCACCGAGAAGCCGCGCTCGCGCAGCGACGCGGTCAGATGCTTGACCCGCTCGCGGGTGTTGGCGAACACCAGCGCGCCCGGGGCCTCGAAATAGCGCAGCACGTTGACGACGGCGAGTTCGATCTCGTTCGGGGCGACGCGGATCGCCTTGTACTCGATGTCGGCGTGCGAGACGTTGCCCGCCACCGTGTCGATGCGCAGGGCGTTCTTCTGATAGGTCTTGGCCAGCTGCACGATGTCGCGCGCCAGGGTCGCCGAGAACAGCAGCGTCCGGCGCTCGGCCGGGGCGGCGTCGAGGATGAAGGTCAGGTCCTCCTGGAAGCCCATGTCCAGCATCTCGTCGGCTTCATCCAGCACCACGGCCTGCAGCGTCGACAGGTCCAGCGAGCCGCGCTCGACGTGGTCGCGCAGACGGCCGGGCGTGCCGACGACGATGTGGCAGCCGCGGTTCAGCGCCTGGCGCTCGACCTTGGGATCCATGCCGCCGACGCAGGAGACGATCCGCGCCCCGGTCTGGGCGTACAGCCACTGCAGTTCGTTCGACACCTGCAGCGCCAGCTCGCGGGTGGGGGCGATGACCAGGGCCACCGGCGCGCCGAACTCGGCGAATTTCTCGGCCTCGCCCAGCAGGGTCGGGGCCAGGGCCAGGCCGAAGGCGACGGTCTTGCCCGAGCCGGTCTGGGCCGAGACCAGCAGGTCGCGGCCGGAGCCGTCCTCGTTGAGAGAGGCCTCGAGAACGGCGGATTGAACCGGCGTCGGCTCGGCATAGCCACGGGCGGCGAGGGCGCGGTCGAGCGCGGGATGACTGGCGGGGAAGGGCATGGGGCGGTCCAATAGCACGATCAGCGCGCGAACGGTCGGCGCGGAGAGCGGCGGACGGCGGCCTGTAGCGGAAAATAACGGCAGAATGTTGGATACGGCAGGGGGCGATCCCTGCGGTCCCCCGCTGGACGCGACGCCATCGAGGGCGGGGTCTTTACCCGGCGGGGCCGCCGACGGCAAGTGCGGCCGGGACCGATCGGTTCCCGCCTTCGCCTGCGGACGTCGGCCGGCGACAGCGGAGGCGGCTCAGAACGCCCCCTCCACCTGCAGCGAGGCGTCGGCGTTCTCGATCACCCCGAGGCTGGCGGGCTGAAGACCATGGGTGGTCTCCAGCGCGGCGAGCCAGCCGAACACCTCGGAGCTCGACGCCCGGGCGATGCGGAAGCCCAGCCGGCCGGACGCATCCATGCCGGTGGTCAGTTCCAGCCCCGCCGCCGTCGCCGTCTGCTGCAGCACCGGCTCCAGACCCTGAACATCGGCTCCGCGCGGCGCGCCGCCGGCCGTCGGCGCCAGCCGGCCGAGGGCGGCCTGCACCTCGACCCGATCCGCCTCCGCCCGCGCCCGGTCGCGGCCGGCCTCGTCGCGCCAGGCGTTCAGCGGCCGGATCACCCCAAGCCACAACACCACCGCCGTCGCCAGCAGGGCCATGCCGATCAGCATCTGCTGTTCGCGACGCGTGCGCCCGTCCCACGCCTGTTGCAACTGGGCGACGATCCGGTTCATGGGCGGGCTCCGATGCTGATGTCGCTGACTACCCGGCCATTGTCCTCGAGGGTGGCGGTTTCGGTCACGGTCATGCCGGCCTGGGCCATCCGCTGGTCGATCGCCTTCATGTCCGACCAGGTCGGATGGCTGAGGGTCGCCCTGACCCCTTCGTCCGCTCCGGCCGACAGCATGTCGAGCTCGGCCCCCTCGACGCCTTCCACGGCGGTGAACAGGGCGGCGGCGGCGCCGGTGACCCCGCCCGGCGGCGGCGCGGCGGCGGCCCTTGCGCGCAGGGCGGCGACCGGGTCCGGCTGCCGCGCCAGATCGGGCTCCGCGGCGGCGATCGCCGCGACCGTCTCCGCGTCCAGACTGCGAGCCACGCCGTCGTCGCGCACGGCCGCGGCGGCGATCAGCACCAGCGGCGAGACGACCAGCGCCGCGGCCAGCCCCATGGCCCGTCGCCAGCCCCCCCGCAGCACCGTCACCTCGCGCACGCCGTTGTCGAACAGGTTGATCGCCGGGAAGCGCGCCGCCGCCGCCAGCGCCCGTTCCACCGCTGCCGGGTCCTGCACCGCCACCACCCGCCGCTCGCCCGCGACCAGATCGACGAGATCCGGCTGCACCGTGGCCGCGAACTGCCGCCCGCGCAGCGCCACCGCCTCGCCGAAGGTCACCGCCAGCAGGATGTCCGCCTCCTCGGGCTCCGGCAGGGTCAGCATGTCCGGCACCAGCGCGTCGGCGCGCACGCCCAGCGCCTCCAGATAGTCCGACCAGGCCTGCAGCAGGCCATGACTGACCACCGCCACCAGCCTCGGTTGCTCGATCCCGGCGGGCGGTCCCACCACGGTCGCCACCCGGTCGGGGGTCACGGCCAGATCCTCGCGCAGCCGCCACGCCGCCGCCGCGCGCAACTGGGCCGCCCCGCCGGCCGGCAGCTCCAGCCAGCGAATGCTGACGTCGGCGCCCGGGCACACCGCCACCGTGCGCATCGCTTCCGGCCGCTCGACCGGGTCCAGCTCCAGCACGCCGCGCTGCAGCACCCCGCCGTCGGCGGCGACGATCATATAGGGCGCCGGCTGGCCGGGCAGGGCGGGGATCAGGATCAGGCGGATCGGTTTCATTCTTCGGGGGTCCAGCGCTGGATGACGGTGCGGACGGCGCCGCCGGGCTGTGCGTGGAGGAGGGCGGTGCGGACGGCGCGGCCGCCGCCATAATCCACCTCGACGCGGAGATTGAAGTAGCGGGTCAGGACGGTGACCTGATCGCGGACGTCCTGCGGAACGGTGGCCGCCGTCATGGCCGGCTCGGCCCAGAAGGCGGCGGCGTCGGTCCACCCCGCCCGCGGCCGCCGGGCGATCAGGGCCCGGGCGGCGTCGGGCCCCAGGGCGTTGTCGGTCAGCATCATCAGCAGCGGCGCCTGCGCCGGCGTCAGGGTGTTGACGTTCAACGGCGACAGCTGGCTGGTCGGCAGGGCGCAGACCCAGGGCCTCAGCCGGCGATACAGGTCGGCGTCGACGCCCTTGACCGCGCGCAACTCGCTGACCTCGGCCAGCATCACCCCGCCGGTCCGATAGGGCGTCGCCAGCCCGGCGTAGGCCCCGTCCTCGGCCCCAAGCGGTCGCGCGGCGCCGTCGGCGTCCAGCCAGTCGGTCAGGCCGTCGGCGACGGCCCGCATGCGGCTGTCCGGCGCCCCGACGGCCCGGCCGAGGGCGAGGAACTGCGCCTGCCCCAGCGGCCGCGCCAGCAGGTCCTCGCCGAACCCCTCGACCAGGCTGTTGAGGTTGAAACAGGCCTGGCCGTCGGTGACCACGGCGCTGATCGTCCCCGCCTCGATCGGGAAGCTCAGCCGCCGGCCGTTCCATTCCGGCTCCAGCGGCGTCCGCGCCGGGCCCAGCGTCAACAACGCCGCGACCTGCCGCCGGGCCAGGGCCTCGGCGCCCGAGGCGTACCACTGGGCTTGGGCCTGGGTCTCGGCATTGGTCGCCCGGCGCACCGAGAAGCGCACGTCGTCCAGCACGGCGACCGCGACCACCGACATCACCGCCACAAGCAGCAGCACGGTCAGCAGGGCCATGCCCTCGCGCCTGTTCGTCCCGCGCCGCATCATCCGCCGCCCACGAGAAACAGCTGTTCGACCGGACCATAGCCGTCCAGCGTCATCCGCAGCCGCACGGCGTCCGGCAGCGGTCGATCGGCTGTGGAGAGATAGGCCGGCGCTTCCTGCCCGTCCCGAACGAAGGCCACGGTCACGTCGCGGACGCCGCGATACAGCACCTGCGGCGGGCCCGGCCGCGCCCCGTCCAGATGGGTGGCGATCCGCCGTTCCAGCCGGTTCTCGACCAGCCGGTATTCGACGCGCTGAAGCGACGGCCGCGGCTGTTCGCCCGGGTTGCTCCAGCCGGCCCGGGTCAGCACCAGCACCGGATCGCCCGGCGCGGCCGGACCGCTCATCGGCTGCGGCATCGGCCGGCCGGTCGGGCCGCGCGAGCGGCGGCCGCTGGCCTGACCCAGATCGGCCTTCAGCAGGCTGCGCATCCGCTGCAGGTCGCCGGTCCGGTCGGTGGCTTCCTTGATGGCGAAACGGTTGTCGATCGACAGGCTCAGCACCGCCGCCCCCGCCGCCGCGATCAGGGCGAAGATCAGCAGCGAGACCAGCACCTCGACCAAGGTGAAGCCGGCGCGTCCTGGTGCGATAGGGGCCCCCTTCAAGGTCGCCTGGCCCGGAACAGCACGCGATCCGCCGCCTGGCCCTCGTCCGTCGCCACCGCGATATCGATGCGCAACATGCCGGCGTCGACGCCCTCGACGGCCCGGGTCCAGCGCCACTGTCGCCCCGCCAGAGGAACCACGCCCGAGGTCTGGCCCTTGACGATCTGCGGCGCGATCATCGCCTCGACCGCCAGGTTCTCGGCCACCACCCCGCCCAGCGTCCGCGTCTCGACCCGCGCCGCCGACCGCGTGTTCTCGCCGGACAGGTTCAGCAGCGCCATGGCGGCGAGGCTGAACACCGCCAGGGCGACCAGCAGCTCGATCAGGGTGAAGCCGTCCCTCGGGCGCGCGGTTCGATCAACCATTGATCGTCACCTCGCCGGCCCCGTCGATCTCGATGCGGGCCGCGCGCCCGTCGCGGCTCAGCGTCAGGGTCGCCGGCTCGGCCACGCCGGTCGGATCGAACACCACCCGCACCGGCTCGGCCGGCGAAACGGACACGCCCTCGCTCCACGTCTCCGGCCCGAACGGCCCGTCGGTCAGCGTCGACCAGTCCGTCCCGTCGAAGACGGTGAAGCCATAGCCCGCCGTCGTCGTCTCGACCGACACCGGCCGGTTGGTCAGCACCGCCTCCTCGCGCGCCCGCGACAGGCGCGCGGCGAACCGCTCGGCGTCCTGCGCCACCGACGGCCGGGGATCGGGCACGGCCAGGACCACGGCGCCGGCGGCCAGACCGATGATGGTCACCGTCATCAACAGCTCGACGAGCGTGAAGCCCGCGCGGGCCCTTTTTGCGCTATCGCGCCACGCGCGGCGCGGCGCTGCGTTTGAGCGGTACAAGGCGCGAAACCACCCAGCGGCCCCCGAGCCAGTACACCGGCCCA
>JAXHTU010000093.1:0-12476 GCA_034189955.1 Pseudomonadota bacterium
TCGTCGAGTGCAATGGCATAAGCCCGCCTGACTGCGAGACTGACAAGTCGAGCAGAGACGAAAGTCGGCCATAGTGATCCGGTGGTCCCGCGTGGAAGGGCCATCGCTCAACGGATAAAAGGTACTCTAGGGATAACAGGCTGATTTTGCCCAAGAGTCCATATCGACGGCAAAGTTTGGCACCTCGATGTCGGCTCATCACATCCTGGGGCTGGAGCAGGTCCCAAGGGTATGGCTGTTCGCCATTTAAAGTGGTACGTGAGCTGGGTTCAGAACGTCGTGAGACAGTTTGGTCCCTATCTGCCGTGGGTGTTCGAAGCTTGAGAGGATCTGTCCCTAGTACGAGAGGACCGGGATGGACATACCTCTGGTGGACCTGTCATGACGCCAGTTGTGCAGCAGGGTAGCTATGTATGGAATAGATAACCGCTGAAAGCATCTAAGCGGGAAACTAACCTCAAAACAAGGCTTCGCTGAGGATCGTGGAAGACTACCACGTTGATAGGCCAGGTGTGGAAGTGGGGCGACCCATGAAGCTTACTGGTACTAATAATCCGATCGGCTTGATCGTTTCTCAGCAAAACTCATTCGATTTCTCGGCTAACCAGCCGAGCTGACAATGTCTTCTCACAATCGTCTATCCGCCTGGTTGACCTGGTGGCTATGTCGGAGGTTCCCCACCCGATCCCATTCCGAACTCGGTCGTTAAGCCCTCCAGAGCCGATGGTACTTCGTCTTAAGGCGCGGGAGAGTAGGTCGCCGCCGGGTCTACCAGACGGATAGATGATTGTATTACGGGCTGTCGCCCGTCTCTCGAACCGCTCTTCCCTTATACTACCGTTTGCCGCGGGATGGAGCAGCCCGGTAGCTCGTCAGGCTCATAACCTGAAGGTCGTAGGTTCAAATCCTACTCCCGCACCCAATATCACAGCAAAAATCGCCGCCCCGGTTCGCCAGGGCGGCGATTTTGCGTTGTGACGTCTGCTGCGGGCAGCGTCTGCGCCGCCGCCGGATAAGGGCAAGTACCCAGACTCGACATATTCTGAAAAACCTGCCGTCGCGCACGACGTCTTCCACCTTACCGTCAAGTTTGGTGCAATGACGACTTTCGGACACAGGAACAATCCTTGCTCCGCCGCCCTTTGTCCGGAAAGGCGGCTGGAAATGACGACGGCAAGATGCATCCTCGTGACCGGCGGCGCCGGCTACATCGGTTCCCATACCTGCAAGGCCCTCGCGTCGGCCGGCTATGTACCCGTCGCGTTTGACGATCTCAGCAATGGCCACGCCGAGGCGGTCCAGTGGGGGCCGCTGGTCCGTGGCGATGTCCGGGACGCCGCGGCGGTGGCTGAGGGCATCCGGCTGCACAACGCCTGCGCCGTCATTCATTTCGCCGGCCTCATCGAGGTCGGACTGTCTAACCGCGCGCCCCACCTCTTCTGGGACCACAACCTCAACGGCGTCGCGGCGGTGCTGACGGCGATGCGCGAGACCGGGGTCGGCCGGATCGTTTTCTCGTCGACGGCCGCCGTCTACGGACAACCCGTTCAGCGGGATGTCATGGCGCCGTTGCAGGAGACCCTGCCGCTGCAGCCGATCAATCCCTACGGCGACAGCAAACTGGCGGCCGAACGGCTGATCGCCGCCTGCGCGGCCGCCTACGGGCTGAAGGGCGTGGCGCTACGCTATTTCAACGCTTCCGGGGCGGATGCCGAGGGGGAGATCGGCGAGGCCCACGATCCCGAAACCCACCTGATCCCGCTCGCGATCGAGGCGGCTCTGGGGTTTGGACCGGCGCTGACGGTGTTCGGCGCGGACTTTCCGACGCCGGACGGCTCGTGCGTGCGCGACTATATCCACGTCGCCGACCTTGCCCGGGCGCATGTCCTCGCCCTCGCGCTGGAGATGGGCGAAGCGCCGTTCATGGCGATGAATCTGGGCGTCGGCTCGGGGCATTCGGTGCTGGAGGTGATCCGCGCCGTTGACCGCGCCACCGGCCGGCCGACGCCGTACCGTATCGGAGACCGGCGCCCGGGCGATCCGGCCAGCCTCGTCGCCGACCCGGCGCTGGCGCGCGAGCGGCTGGGCTGGCGGGCATCCTTCACCGATCTGGACGAGATTGTCGGGGCGGCGGTCGCCTGGCGTTTGAACCCCCGCTTCGGCCCGGCCCTGGCGTCGGCGCGCAAGGTCGCATGACCGCGCCGCTCGAGCTCTGGGGCGGCCATGAGTGCACGGTGAACCGCATCGGCGACCGATGGCGCGACCAGACCGTTCTGTCAGGGCACCAGGACCGCATCACCGACCTGGAAGCCTTCGCGGACCTGGGTCTGAAGGCGCTGCGGTATCCGATCCTGTGGGAGCGGGTGGAGACCGAGCCGGGGGTGTTCGACTGGTCATGGGCCGACGCGCGGATGGCGCGCCTTCGCGACTTGGGCCTGCGTCCCGTGATCGGCCTGCTGCATCATGGCTCGGGGCCGCGATGGACCGACCTGCTCGATCCCGACTTCGCGCAGGGCCTCGGCGAATTCGCCGGTCAGGCGGCGGACCGGTATCCTTGGGTCACGGACTGGACTCCGGTCAACGAGCCCCTGACGACCGCGCGTTTTAGCGCCCTTTACGGGCATTGGCATCCGCACGGCCGCGACGAAGGGATGTTTTGGGCCGCCCTGCTGAACCAGATCGAGGGGACCCGGGCGGCGATGCGCGCGATCCGGCGGACCGTTCCCGACGCGCGGCTGGTGCAGACGGAGGACTTCGGCTGGACATGGTCGACCGCCGCCTGCGCCGACCAGGCGGCCTATGAGAACGACCGTCGCCTGATGACCTGGGACCTGCTGTGCGGTCGGGTGGTCGATGGCCATCCGCTGCGAGGTGATCTGGACCGGCGCGGCCATGCACAGCGGCTGGACCATCTGGCCGCCGATCCGTGCCCGCCCGGTCTTGTGGGGCTGAACCACTATGTGACCAGCGACCGGTTCCTTGACGAACGCCTGGACCGCTACCCGGCGCGCGCGCATGGCGGCAACGGCCGGATCGCCTATGCCGATGTCGAGGCGGTTCGGGTGCTGCACCGGCAATCGTGCAGCTGGGAGCGATGCCTCGGCCTGCTGTGGGATCGATACCGGATCCCGCTGGCGGTGACCGAATGCCATCTCGGCTCCTCGCCCGAACAGCAGCGGCGCTGGCTGGACCGCGCCTGGGCGGCGGCGTTGTCGGCGCGTGATCACGGGGTTGCGGTCGAGGCGGTGACCGTCTGGGCGCTGCTCGGCAGCTACGACTGGGACACGCTGCTGACCGGGGACAACGGTCGCTACGAACCCGGCGCGTTCGACCTTTCGGCGGGCGACGGACCTCAACCGACCGCCCTCGCCGCGGCGCTTCAGGGTCTGGCCCGCCACGGGGCGATGCCGGGACCCGAGCCTGGGCCCGGATGGTGGGATCATGACGCCCGCCTCGAATATCCCCCCTGTCATCCGGCTGCGAGCGCCGCGCCGCCGCGCTTCGACCCCGCCACCCGTTTCATGTCTCTCTCGCACCTAGAAGGCTGACCTCTTGCCCGAGTCCGTATCGACCCCTTCCGAGTCCCGCGTCATCGACCTGCTGGATGTCCGCCGGACAGATCCGATCGTCTGCCTGTCGCACCTGCGCTGGAACTTCGTCTTCCAACGACCGCAACACCTGCTGTCCCGCTTCGCCGGCACCCGGTCCGTGCTGGTGTTCGAGGAACCGCTGCCGGTCGAGGCGGGGGCGGCGATGGGGGTCGATCTGCGGGTCTGCGCCGCCAGCGGCGTGGTCGTGGCGACGCCCCGGCTGCCCGACGGACTGGACGGACCCGGCCGCAACGCCGTGCTGCGGCAACTGCTCGACGAGGCCATGGCGGCGCAGGACATCGAGCGGCCGGTGCTCTGGTACTACACGCCGATGATGGTCCCGGTGGCCCGCCATATCGAGGCGGCGGCGGTGGTCTATGACTGCATGGACGAACTGGCCAATTTCCGTTTCGCGCCGCCCGAGCTGACGACGCTCGAGCGGGAGCTGTTCGCCTCGGCCGATGTGGTCTTCACCGGCGGCCACACCCTGTACGAGGCCAAGAAGGCGCTGCACGACAATATCCATCCGTTCCCGTCGAGCGTGGACACGGCCCATTTCGCCCACGCCCGCTCGATGCCGTCGGATCGCGCGAACGGCCGCCCGCGGCTGGGATTTTTCGGCGTCATCGACGAGCGCATGGATCTGGAGCTGATATCCCGCGTCGCGGCGGCCCGCCCGGGGTGGGACTTCGAAATGGTCGGCCCGTTGGCCAAGATCGCGCCGGAGGATCTGCCGCAACATCCCAACCTGACCTACCCGGGCCAGAAGGCTTACGACGACCTGCCAGGCTGTCTGGCGCGGTGGGATGTGGCCCTGATGCCGTTCGCCATCAATGAGTCGACGCGGTTCATCAGCCCGACCAAGACTCCGGAATATCTGGCCGCCGGCCGACCGGTGGTGTCGACGCCCGTACGCGACGTGATCCGGCACTATGGCGCGCTGGAGGCGGTTCACATCGCCTCCACGGCGGAGGAGTTCGTCGCCGGCTGCGAGGCGATGCTGACCCTGAAGCGCGGCGAGGGCCAGGCATGGCTGGCCGAGGTCGACGAGGCGCTGTCGACGTTGTCCTGGGACCAGACGCTGCTGCGGATGACGGTTCTGGTGGACGCCGCCGCCCGCAAACGCAGTACGCCGTCAGTCCCGGCCAGAGCCGCGCCGGCGGCCTGGCCGTCGATCCGCCGGTCGCACTATGATGCCCTGATCGTGGGCGCCGGCTTTGCCGGCTCGGTGCTCGCCGAACGGCTGGCCAGCGAAGGCAAGCACGTCCTGCTGATCGATCGCCGGCCGCACATCGGCGGCAACGCCTTCGACAAGCTGGACGCAGCCGGGGTGCTGATCCACCAATACGGTCCGCACATCTTCCACACCAATTCGGCGGACATCTTCGCGTACCTGTCGCGCTTCACCGAGTGGCGTCCCTATGAGCATCGCGTGCTGGCGGACGTCGGCGGCCAGCGGGTGCCGATGCCGATCAACCGGACGACACTGAACATCCTGTTCGACGCCGACCTGAAGACCGACGCCGAGGCTGAGGCGTTTCTGGCCGGCCGCGCCGAGCCGGTCGAGCGGATCCGGACGTCGGAGGACGTCGTCGTCAACGCCATCGGTCGCGAGCTCTACGAGACCTTCTTCCGCGGCTATACCCGCAAGCAGTGGGGGCTGGACCCGTCGCAACTGGACAAATCGGTGACGGCGCGCGTGCCGACGCGGACCAATACCGACGACCGCTATTTCACCGACGCCTTCCAGGCGATGCCGAAACATGGCTACACGCGGATGTTCGAGAACATGCTGGACAGTCCGCGCATCCATATCGAGACCGGGGTCGAATACCGCGACGTGGTGAACGAGGTCCTCCATGACCGGCTGATCTTCACCGGCCCGATCGACGAGTTCTTCGACCATCGCTTCGGGCGGCTGCCGTACCGATCATTGCGCTTTCGGCACGAGACGCATGACCGCGAGATTTTCCAGCCGGTCGCGACCGTCAACTATCCCGACGAGGCGACGCCGTGGACCCGGATCACGGAGTACAAGCACCTGACCGGGCAGTCGCACCGCCAGACGAGCGTCACCTACGAATATCCGGCTGACGAAGGCGATCCCTATTATCCGATCCCGCGGGCGGAGAATCAGGCCCTGTTCAAACGCTACGAGGCGCTTGCCGCCGAGCGGCCGGAGGTGACGTTCGTCGGGCGGCTGGCGACCTACCGGTACTACAATATGGACCAGGTGGTCGGGCAGGCCCTCGCCGCGTGGCGTCGGCTGTCGCCGGTGTCACAGACGGCGACGCGGCCGACCGCTTCGGAATCGGCCGCGATTCGATGAGCCCTTCCCGACCTAGGCCCGGCGCGCGTCCCACCAGCGGACCGCGTCGGCGTCGCGGGCGCTGAGGTCGGGGTAGGCGGGATCCGAGCCGACGTCCGGCACGCGGCGCCATGAGCGGGCGCATTTCGGGTGATCGGCGAGGCGGACCTCGACCGTGACGGCGTCGCCGCCGGCCTTCAGCTCGGCGCCCGAAGTGCGGAACACTTCGGCCGGGTCGAGGCCTTCGAACGCCGCGAAGGCGTCGGCGGGGCCGGTGACCACGGGCCAGGCGTCGAGGGCGCCGCCGATCGTCTTCTCGCGTCGCGCCGCTTCCAGCGCCTCGTTGACGACCTCGAGCACCGTTTCGACGCCGGCCCAGCGCGCGGCCTCGGCCGGGTTGCGCCACGCGTCCGGCGTCTCCGGGATGACCCGGGCGCAGTTGGAGCCGGCGTCGGGGAAGCGGGTGGTCCAGGCCTCTTCCATGGTGAAGGGGGTCAGCGGAGACAGCCAGGCGGTCAGGCGCAGGAAGACCTCGTGCATGACGGTGCGGGCGGCGCGACGGCGGATCGCGTCGGGACGGTCGCAGTAGAGGCTGTCCTTGCGGATGTCGAAATACAGGGCGGACAGGTCGTTGGCGCAGAACTCCAGCACCGGGCGGACCACGTCCTGGAAGCGGTAGTCGGCGTAGGCCTTGCGGACGTCGCGATCGAGCTCCCACAGCCGGTGCAGGATGAACTGCTCCAGCGGCGGCATCTGGTCGAGCGGCAGGCGTTCGGCCTCGTCGAAATCGGCCAGGGCGCCGAGCAGGTAGCGAACGGTGTTGCGCAGCTTGCGATAGGCGTCGACCGTGGTCTGGAGGATCTGTTTGCCGATCCGCTGGTCCTCGGCGTAGTCGACCAGCGAGACCCACAGTCGCAGGATGTCGGCGCCGGATTCCTTGATGATGGTCGCGGGGTCGGTGGTGTTGCCCTTCGACTTGGACATCTTCTCCCCGTTCTCGTCCTGGGTGAAGCCGTGGGTCAGGACGGCGTCATAGGGCGCGCGGCCGCGGGTGCCGGCGCCTTCGAGAAGGTTGGACTGGAACCAGCCGCGATGCTGGTCCGAGCCTTCGAGATAGAGGTTCGCCGGCCAGTGCGACGGGCGGTCGCCGGCGTAGCCGTGGGCCGGGTCGCGCGCTTCGAGGGTGAAGGCGTGGGTGCAGCCGGAGTCGAACCAGACGTCGAGAATGTCCTGGATCTTCTCGTAGCGTTGCGGGTCGTGGGCGCCGAGGAAGTCGGCGTCCGGCCGGTCGAACCAGGCGTCGGCCCCGCCCTCGGTGACGGCGGCGAGGATGCGGGCGTCGACCTCGGGGTCGTGCAGCGGCTGGCCGGTTTCCTTGTCGACGAACATGGCCAGCGGGGTGCCCCAGGCGCGCTGGCGGCTGATCAACCAGTCAGGCCGGCCCTCGACCATGGAGCGGATGCGGTTGCGGCCGGCCTCGGGGTGGAAGGCGGTCTTGTCGACGGCTTCCAGCGCCCGCTCGCGCAGGGTCCCGTCATCGTCCAGCGGCGCATCCATGCGGATGAACCACTGGGGGGTGTTGCGGAAGATGATCGGGGCCTTGGAGCGCCAGCTGTGCGGGTAGGAATGCTCCATCCGGCCGCGGGCCAGCAGATTGCCGGCCTCGATCAGTTTCTCCATCACCGCGCCATTGGCGGGACCGAATTTGCCGGTCTTCTTGCCCTCGGTCTCCAGCACCTTGAGGCCGGCGAACAGGGGGACGGAGGGGTAGTAGGCGCCGTCGGGGTCGACGGTGTCGGGGACCTCGTGATGACCGTGGGCCTTCCACACCTCATAGTCGTCCGCGCCGTGGCCGGGGGCGGTGTGGACGAAGCCCGTGCCGGCGTCGTCGGTGACGTGATCTCCGGCCAGCAGGGGCACAGAGTAGCCGAAACCGGGCGACAGGGCGGCCAGCGGGTGGGCGCATTCGAGGCCCGAGGGATTCAGGTCGTCGACGCGCGTCCAGGTCGCGATCTTCGCGGCCTTGAAGACCTCCTCGGCCAGTTTGTCGGCGACGATCAGCCGGTCGCCCGGTTTGGCCCAGGGCTCGAACTCCAGCCCGGTCTCCATCGCCGTGACCTCATAGAGGCCGTAGGCGATCTCGGGGCCGTAGCTGATGGCGCGGTTGGCCGGGATGGTCCAGGGCGTCGTGGTCCAGATGACGATCGACGGATTGGCGTGGCGGAAGGCCAGCAGGTCGTCGGGGTGGTCGTCGGTCGCGCCGGTGACGGGGAATTTGACCCAGATCGTCGGGCTGACGTGGTCGTGGTATTCGATCTCGGCGTCGGCCAGGGCGGTGCGCTCGACCGGCGACCACATGACCGGCTTGGAGCCGCGGTACAGCTGGCCCGAATTCTTGAACTTGTGGAATTCGGCGACGATGGCGGCTTCGGTGGTGAAGTCCATGGTGGCGTAGCGGTGGTCCCAGTCGCCGAGCACGCCGAGGCGTTTGAACTGGTCGCGCTGCACGTCGATCCAGCCGGCGGCGTATTCGCGACAGGCCTGGCGGAACTCGGCCTTGGAGACCTCGTCCTTGCGCTTGCCCTGGGCGCGGTAGCGTTCCTCGATCTTCCATTCGATCGGCAGGCCGTGGCAGTCCCAGCCGGGGACGTAGTCGACATCGTGGCCGAGGAGGAAGCGGCTGCGAACGACGAAATCCTTGAGCGTCTTGTTGAGGGCGTGGCCGATGTGGATGTCGCCATTGGCGTAGGGCGGGCCGTCGTGCAGGACGTAGAGGGGCGCGCCCTCGGCCTGACGCTGTTTGCGCAGGGCGGAATAGAGGTCGCCCCAGGCCTCGATGATCGCCGGTTCCTTCTGCGGCAGGCCGCCGCGCATGGGGAAGGGCGTCTCGGGCAGGAAGACCGTCTCGCGATAGTCGCGGGCGGTGGAGGGCGTGTCTTCGCCGGTCTTGGGGGCGTCAGCCATGAAGTCTCGTTTCGTCGTGTTTGATCGTTCGCGTGGATGTCGAGATCCCGACGTGCGCGGGGCCAAAGCCCTGCGGCGCTACGCCGGGCCGGTAATCGATATCGGGCGAAACACGCGGACGGTCATGGTTCGGGCGGTCTAGCAGGCGGTCAGCTCCAGCGCCAGCCGAGCCCTTGCCAACCCTGTTGCCGGGGATGATATTCAGGGGGTCATGACCGATATCACCATCCAGCGCATTCCCGCCTCCAGCCGACCGGGCCGCAAGCCCAAGGGCGTGACGTCCAAGCGGGTGACGGCGGCCAATGGCGAGAAGGTGACCATCCGGTCGATCGAGGCGAACAGTCCGACCTTCGGCGAGGACCTGCTTTACGTGTTCGGCCGCAATGTCGCGGCCGCGCGCCGCGAGAACAAGGCTCTGCTGGGGACGCCGTCCGGTGTCCGGAAGGCCAAATAGGCAGCCCACGCTCTGGATCGTCGCGGGGCCGAACGGCTCGGGCAAGAGCACCATCTATTCCCTGCTTTCGGCCGAGGAGCCGTCCGGGTCGATCTGGATCATCAACCCCGACGAACTGTCGCGGCGCATCGAAGTGCAGGAGAGACTGCTCCAGGTCGAAGCCAATCTGGAGGCGGTCAAGCGGATTGAAGCCTGGCTGTACGCCTCGGTCCATGCCCACCAGACTGTCGGTGTCGAAACCGTGCTGTCGACGGACAAATACCGGGCGCTGGTCAGGGAGGCGAAGGCGCACGGCTTCGCCATCAGGATGATATTCGTCTTTCTGCCAGACCCCGACCTCAACGTCGAGCGGGTGCGGGTTCGTGTTCTCAAGGGCGGCCACGACGTGCCGGAGGACCGCATTCGCGCGCGATGGACCCGGTCCTTCCAGCAGTTCTCGTGGTTCCTCGCCGAGGCTGATCGGGTCGATGTGTTCGACAACGCGGGCGCCGAGCCGAAGCTGGTGATGACCAAGGCCGACGCGGCCCTGACCATCAGGGAGTCGCTCATTCCCGCGTTGGCGCAGGCCGTCAGGGATGCGTTCGACGAGCTCACCTGGGTCGGGCCCCTGGATCCAGAACCCGACGCGCCGCCGCCGCATCGGCGTCGATCTGGACCTTGAGGGCGTCGAGGTCGGCGAAGGCCGCCTCGCCGCGCAGGAAGGCGATCAGGTCGGTCTCGACCGTCTGGCCGTAGAGGTCCGCGTCGAAGTCGAACAGCCAGACCTCGAGCAAGGGTTCGTCGAGGGCGAACATCGGGCGCAGGCCGAGGCTGGCGACGCCGTCGATGACGCGGCCGTCGGGCAGGCGGGTGCGGACGGCGTAGACGCCAAAGGCCGGGCGCATGTAGTCGCCGAGGCGGATGTTGGCGGTCGGGACACCGATGGTGCGGCCGCGCTTGTCGCCGTGGATCACCTCGCCCTCGATGGCGAAGGGGCGGCCGAGGATGGCGGCGGCGCGGGCCATGTCGCCGGCGCGGACCGCCTCGCGCACGGCGGAGGAGGACAGTTTCAGCCCATGCGGGTCATCGACGCGGTCGGCGACGCTGACGCTGAAACCGAGCGCTTGGCCATGGCGGCGCAGGCCTTCGGGCGAGCCGGTGCGGCCCTTGCCGTAGGTGAAGTCGAAGCCGACGGCGGCGTGGCGCACGCCCAATCCATCTGAGTGGCCTATCGCGCTTCGCGCTGCTTGAGGCCCGGCCAGCACTTCGCGGGCGAACTGCTCATCGGACATGGCGGCCATGTCGGCGTCGAACGGCAGGAGGTAGAGGCGGTCGACGCCGAGCGGCTCGAGGGCGCGGGCCATCTGGGCCGGGGTCATCAGGCGGAAGGGGGCGGCGTCGGGCTGGAACCAGCGGCGCGGGTGGGGAGCGAAACTGACCACGCCGAGCGGGGCGTTCAGGGCGCGGGCCGCCTCGCGGGCCGTGGCGATAACGGCCTGGTGGCCGCGGTGGACGCCGTCGAAGGCGCCGATGGCGACGGCGGCGCCCTTGAGCTCGGCGGGCAGGCCGCGCCAGTCGCTGACGGTCTGGATCACCTGCGCCGGCCTTAGTCCCTGGCCGGGCGCCGGCGGCGCGGCACGCGGACGAGGGCCATGCCGTCCATGATCAGCTTGCCGTCGACGAAGCCCTCGCAGGCCAGCTCGACGCGGGCGGTGTCCGGATCGACCGAGACGACGCTGATGCGGACCACGACGTCGTCGCCGATGCGCACCGGCAGGTGGAAGCCGAGCGTCTGCGACAGGTAGATGGCGCCGGCGCCGGGCAGGATGGTGCCGACCACGGCCGAGCCGAACGAGGCCGACAGCAGGCCGTGGGCGATGCGGCCGCGATAGGCGGTCTTCGCCGCATAGGCCTCGTCGAGGTGGACCGGATTGAAGTCGTCCGACGCCTCGGCGAACAGCTGGATCCGCTGTTCGGTGACGTGGATGATCTTTTCGGCGGCCATGCCGACGCGAAGTTCCTCGAGGATGTATCCGCCCGAGGCATGTGCATTGACCAGTTCCATTCCGGGGCCTTAGCCTGATTTGAGCCGGCTCACCACGCCAGATCGAGCATGGCGTAGCGGGCCCAGGTGGTCTCGGCCTTGAGCAGATCGGCGGCGCGGGCGGGGTCGAGACGGCCGTCGGGGCCGCGGGCGGCGTCGCCGTGAATGCCCTGGGCGATGAACAGGCAGTCGAGGGCCTGTCTGTCGGCCCCGAGGACATCGGTGACGACGCCGTCGCCGATGCACAGCACGCGGGCGCGGTTGACCGGCCGGCCCAGCAGGCGTTCGCCCTCGTCGATGGCCAGTTCATAGATCGGGCCGAACGGCTTGCCGGCCATGACGACCCGGCCGCCGAGCTCTTCGTAGAGATCGGCGAGGGAGCCGCCGCAATAGATCAGCCGGTCGCCGCGCTGGACCACGCGGTCGGGGTTGGCGCAGATCATCTCGAGGTCGCGGGCGGCGCCGGCGGCGAGGCGGTCGCGGTAGTCCTCGGGCGTTTCGGCCTCGTCGTCGATCAGGCCGGTGACCGAGATGAAGGCGGCGTCGGCGCCGCCGTGGGCGCTGTCGAGGCCGAGGCCATCGTACAGCGGCCAGTCGCGCTCGGGGCCGATGACCCAGGCGGGGCCGGGGGCGCGTCGGGCCAGTTCGGCGCGGGTGGCGTCGCCGGAGGTGACGAAGGCCTTCCAGCTGTCGCGCGGCACGCCGAGCCGGTCCAACTGGGCGATCACGTCCGAGGCGGGGCGCGGGGAGTTGGAGATCAGGACGACGTGACCGCCCTGTTCATTGAAGCGGGTCAGGGCGGCGCAGGCGGCGGGCCAGCTTTCGCGGCCGTTGTGGATCACGCCCCAGACGTCGCAGAGCAGGATGTCGTAGTCGGCGGCGATCTCGCCGAGACCGGAAAGGGCGTGGGGGAGGGTCATGCGGGGCTGATAGCGGTTTCGGGGGAGGGGGTGAAGGGCGGGCGAGGGATGAGGGGGTGCGGTGTGGGAAAGGCATGAGTCTGCGCCGCTTGCGGGCAAGCGGTGCGGGAAGGCGTGCGGAGCGCCGGGCCTGCGCCCGGAGTTCGTTTTGGATTACCGTTTCGACGCAGACCGACGCTCCGCGCGGAGATTGGACGGAAGCTTGCGTCGGGTGGCG
>JAXHTU010000094.1:0-12399 GCA_034189955.1 Pseudomonadota bacterium
TTTGGCGGCGGCCCGAAGGCCGCCGCCTCGGGGGCCTCAGGCCAGCGAGCCGTCGATGTCCTTGCAGGCCTGAATCAGGCCCTGGACCGACTCCACCGACTTGGCGAACATGGCCTTTTCGTCGTCATTGGTGGTGAACTCGATCACCTTCTCGACGCCGTTCGCGCCGATCAAAGCCGGAACGCCGACATAGAGGTCGGACAGGCCGTATTCGCCCGACAGCCAGACGGCGCAGGGCAGGACGCGCTTCTGGTCCAGCAGATAGGACCGGGCCATGGCGATGGCGCTCTCGGCCGGGGCGTAGAAGGCCGAGCCGGTCTTGAGCAGGGCGACGATCTCGCCGCCGCCCTTGCGGGTCCGGTCGACGATGGCGTCGAGCTCGGCCTGCGACAGGAAGCCGGCCTTGACCGCGTCGGGCAGGGGCAGGCCGCCGATGGTCGAGTGGCGCACCATGGGCACCATGTCGTCGCCGTGGCCCCCCAGGGTCCAGGCGTTGATGTCCTGGATCGACACCCCGGTCTTTTCGGCGAGGAAGTAGGCGAAGCGCGCCGAGTCGAGCACGCCGGCCATGCCGACGACCTTCTCCTTCGGCAGGCCCGAGAATTTCTGCAGGGCCCAGACCATGGCGTCCAGCGGGTTGGTGATGCAGATGACGAAGGCGTTGGGGGCGTGCGCCTTGATGCCCTCGCCGACGGCCTTCATCACTTTCAGATTGATGCCGATCAGGTCGTCGCGGCTCATGCCCGGCTTGCGCGGCACCCCGGCGGTGACGATGCAGACGTCGGCGCCGGCGATGTCGGCATAGTCGTTGGCGCCCTTCAGCGAGACGTCGGTCCCGATGACGGCGGTGGCCTCGGCGATGTCCAGCGCCTTGCCCTGGGGCGTGCCCTCGGCGATGTCGAACAGGATGATGTCGCCCAGCGCTTCACGCGCCGCGACGTGGGCCAGGGTGCCGCCGATCATGCCGGCGCCGATGAGGGCGATCTTCGCACGAGCCATGGATGTCGTCTCCGGGAGGGGGATGGGTCTGGGAGGATGGGGTCTGCTGCGGTTTCGAACCGCGGTCGGCCGGGGTCTAGACCCGCGAGCGCAGGGCTGCAACCGTGACGCCGCGTCACCGGATCGGCCTCTGCCCGCCGTCCGGAATTGGCGTGCGGGATGCGGTTCTCCCGGTGTTGAACGCCGCGCCTTCGACCCCGACATCAGTCCGACCGGCGGAGCGGCCGTCGGCAGAGTCCGCCAGGTCCGCGAGTCCGCCGCTTTGCAGGCGGACTCGCGGCGGCCCGGCGCGTCGGCCAGAGATAAGTTTTCCTGTTCCCGACGACAAAGTTTATCGATTTTCATTTCTGTTCCGGCGAGCATAGGCTTCGTCCAATCGCGCCCAGAACGCAGGAGGATACCCATGGACGGAAACGCCGGCGGACCCACGCCCCTCAATGATCCGAAAAAGGAAAAGGCCGCGCTGCGGTCCCTGCTCGGTCGGACCAACCGCGACTGGTGGCCGAACCAGATGGCCGTGGACATCCTGCACCAGCAGGGGCGGACCGGCGACCCGATGGGCGACGGCTTCAACTACGCCAAGGCCTTCAAGTCGCTGGATTATGCGGCGGTGAAGCGCGATCTGACCGCCCTGATGACCGACAGCCAGCCGTGGTGGCCGGCGGACTACGGCCACTACGGCCCGTTCTTCATCCGCATGGCCTGGCACTCGGCCGGCACCTATCGCACCGGGGACGGCCGCGGCGGGGCCAGCGCGGGCCAGCAGCGCTTCGCCCCGCTGAACTCCTGGCCGGACAACGCCAATCTCGACAAGGCCCGGCGCCTGCTGTGGCCGATCAAACAGAAATACGGCGCCAGCCTGTCCTGGGCCGATCTGTTCATCCTGACCGGCAATGTCGCCATCGAGAGCATGGGCGGGCCGACCTTCGGCTTCGGCGGCGGTCGGGCCGACGTCTGGGAGCCCGAGAAGGACGTCTACTGGGGTAGCGAGGAGCAGTGGGTCGGCGAGGAGGGCAACGAGACCCGCATCGACGAGGAGGCGGGCAAGGCGCTGGAAAGCCCGCTGGCCGCCATCCAGATGGGCCTGATCTATGTGAACCCGGAAGGCCCCGGCGGCGTCCCGGACGCCCTGAAGTCGGCGCGCGACATCCGCGAGACCTTCTCCCGCATGGGGATGAACGACGAGGAGACGGTCGCCCTGACGGTGGGCGGCCACACCTTCGGCAAGGCCCACGGGGCCGGCGACGCCAAGAAGGTCGGGGTTTCGCCCGAGGGCGGCGACATCGCCCAGCAGGGCCTTGGCTGGACCTCCAGCCACGAGAGCGGCATCGGCGACCACACCATCACCTCGGGCATCGAGGGGGCCTGGACCCCCACGCCGATCCAGTGGGACATGACCTATTTCGACATGCTGCTGGATCATGAGTACGAGCTGACCCGCAGCCCGGCGGGCGCCAAGCAGTGGCATCCGGTCGGCGATCCCGAAGACACCCTCGCCCCCGCCGCCCATACGCCGGGCAAGCGGGTGCCGACGATGATGACCACCGCCGACATGGCGATGAAGGTCGACCCGAAATACCGCGCGGTTATGGAGAAATTCCGCGCCGACCCCGCCTATTTCGCCGACGCCTTCGCCCGCGCCTGGTTCAAGCTGTGCCACCGCGACATGGGACCGAAGATTCGCTACCTCGGCCCGGAAGTTCCGTCCGAGGACCTGATCTGGCAGGATCCGATCCCGCCGCACCAGGGGCCGCTGATCGGCGACGCCGACATCCGGGCGCTGAAGGACCGGATCGCGGCCGCCGGCCTGTCGGTCGAGGATCTGGTGCGGACGGCCTGGGCGGCGGCGGCGACCTATCGCGGCTCGGACCATCGCGGCGGCGCCAACGGTGGCCGGCTGCGGCTGGAGCCGCAGCGCAGCTGGGACGTCAACGAGCCGCACAAGCTGGCTCCGGTGCTGCAGGCCTATGAGCGGATCAGGGCGGAGTCGGGCCTGAACGTCTCGATCGCCGATCTGATCGTGCTGGGCGGCTCGGTCGGAATCGAACAGGCGGCCAAGGCGGCCGGCCATGCGATCGAGGTCGAATTCACCCCGGGCCGGACCGACGCCAGCCAGGAGCAGACCGATGTCGAGGGCTTCGCCGTGCTGGAGCCCAAGGCCGACGGCTTCCGCAACTATCTGGGCGTTCGCTACAACGTCCCGACCGAGGAGCTGCTGGTCGACCGGGCCCAGCTTCTGGGGCTGACGGCGCCGGAGATGACGGTGCTGGTCGGCGGCCTGCGCGTGCTGGGCGTCAACCACGGCGCGGCCAAACACGGCGTCTTCACCGACCGGCCGGGCCAGCTGACCAACGACTACTTCGTCAATCTGCTGGACATGCGGACGGGCTGGAAACAGGTCGACGACAGCGGCGACGAGACCTTCGTCGGCGCCGACAGGCTGACCGGCGAGGAGCTGTGGACGGCGACGCGCACCGATCTGGTGTTCGGCTCCAACTCGCAGCTGCGGGCCCTGTCCGAGGTCTACGCCTCGGCCGACGCGGGCGAGAAATTCGTTCGCGACTTCGTCAGCGCCTGGACCAAGGTGATGAACGCCGACCGGTTCGACGTGACCCTCAACGAAGAGTTCGGCACGGCCGCGGTCGACGCGTGAGACCACACCCCGGCGGCCCGCGGGCCGCCGGGGAACTCTCATAGAACAGGTTAATCGCCATGGCCTTCGACATAGCGACCGCCTATGTCGGACGCATGCTCCCGACCCTGCGACAGCTCCAGTACCTGAAGCTCCTGGCCGAACACGCCTCGTTCAGCCGCGCGGCGGAGGCGGCGCACGTCAGCCAGCCGGCGCTGTCGGCGGGTGTGCAAGAGCTGGAGAAGATTCTCGGCGCTCCGGTGGTCGAACGCACGCGCGGCAACGTCCAGCTGACCGCGGTCGGGGCCGAGGCGGTGCGCCGGGCCGAGGACGTCCTGGCCCGCACCGAGGACCTGGTCGAGGCCGCCCGGAACGCCGGCAAGCCGCTCTCGGGGCGGTTCCGGCTGGGCGTCATCCCGACGGTCGCGCCCTTTCTGCTTCCGGCCAAACTGCCTGGACTGAAGATCGCCTATCCCGCCCTGCGCCTGTTCATCCGCGAGGACCTGACGCCCCGTCTGGTGGCGGCGCTGAAGGCGGGGCACCTCGACGCGGCGGTGATCGCCCTGCCCTATTCCGCCCCGGGCGTCGATCACGCGCGGATCGGCGATGACGAGATTCTGGCCGCCGCCCCGGTCGGCCATCCGCTCGCCGCCGGCGGGCCGATCGCCCCCGGCTCGCTCAAGGCCGAGGACCTTATCCTGCTGGAGGACGGCCATTGTCTGAGGGACCAGGCCCTCGCCGCCTTCGACATCGATCCGCCGAAGGGCGACGACGTCTTCGCCGCCACCTCCCTGCACACCCTGGTGCAGATGGTGTCGTCGGGTCTGGGAGTCAGCTTCCTGCCCGAGATGGCGGTGCGGGCCGGACTGGCCGACATGCCGGGCGTCGTCGTGCGCCACATCTCGGCCAACGCCCCGCGACGCGAGATCGTCGTGGCCTGGCGCACCGGCTCCAGCCGCGCCGACGAGGCGAAGCTGCTGGCCGAGGCGCTGCGGATCGACTGACCGCCTGCATTACAACTCCGTAAGGTGCGCCGGGTTTTCGCCCTGATAGGGTTCCTTGCCCGTGCGCGACGGGCTCCCGGAGCCGCCCCATGAAATCCCGCCTGTTCGCCGCCGTCTCGATCTCCGCCCTGCTGCTGGGGGTCGCCGCATCGGCGCAGGCCGTCGAGGCGACGATACACGCCCCCGTCAGCGCCGCGCAGGACGCCGGGCCGGGATCGATCGTCGTCCCCCCGCTGGGCTTTCGCGAACGGATCCTGCCAAACGGACTGAAGGTCTATACGGCGCGCGACGCGGCCACTTCGAACGTGACCGTACAGGTCTGGTACAAGGTCGGGGCCAAGGACGATCCCGAGGGCCGCTCCGGCTTCGCCCACATGTTCGAACATCTGATGTTCAAGGCGACGCGCAACCTGCCGCAGGAGACCTTCGACCGGCTGACGGAAGATGTCGGCGGCTCGAACAACGCCTCCACCGGCCTGGACGTGACCAACTATTTCGAGACGGTGCCGGCGCAGCATCTGGAGCGGATGCTGTTCGCCGAGGCGGACCGGATGGGGTCGCTGGTCGTCGACGAAGCGACGTTCGAGAGCGAGCGCGACGTGGTCAAGGAGGAGTTCCGCCTGCGCGTGCTGTCGACTCCCTACGGTCGCTTTCAGCGGCTGCACTCCCAGGCCTTCATCTTCCAGGACAGCCCCTACCGTCGCCCCGGCATCGGCTCGATCGCCGACCTCGACGCCGCGACCATCGACGACGTGCTGCGCTTCCACGAGACCTTCTACCGGCCGGACAACGCCTATCTGATCGTCGCCGGCAATTTCGACCAGGCCCAGCTGGACCAATGGATCGACCAGTATTTCGGCGTCATCGAAAACCCGGGCCGGCCGCTGCCGGAGAACAACGTGCCCGAGACCTTCGGGCCGGCGCGGGAGGCGACCTTCTACGGCCCCAATGTGCCGTTGCCGATGGTGCAGATCACCTGGCCGACCGTGCCCTATGACCATCCCGACCGCGCCGCCCTGGACGTGCTGGACGGGATCCTGTCGACCGGCGAGAGCTCGCGGCTGTACCAGTCGCTGGTCTATCGCCAGCAGATCGCGACCACGGCCAGCTCGTCCAACAGCCAGCAGCAGCAGGTCGGGGTGCTGAACACCTACGCCATCATGAGCGAGGGCAAGGCCGCGGACGAGGGGTTGGCGTCGCTGCGCGCGGAGGTCGCCCGTCTGCGCGACGAACCGGTCACCGCGGCGGAACTGGCGGAGGCCAAGACCGAGCTGACGGCCCAGGCCCTGCGCGGACTGGAGACCATCGACGGCCGCGCCTTCTCGCTCGGCTACGCCCTGATCATGACAGGCGATCCGACGACGGCCGACCGCGACATCCCCAACATCCAGGCGGTCACCGTCGAGGACGTGCAGCGGGTGGCGCGCCAATATCTGACCGACGATCGCGCCATCGCCATGCGGTATCTGCAGGCGACCGACGAGAACCCCGCCTCGCCGGTGCAGGAGGCGTTCAGCGCGCCGGTGACCCTGGCCGACCTGGCCCCGGCCGGCGAGCGGGTCACCCTCCTGCCGGAAGGCCAGCGCACGCCGCTGCCCGAGCCCGGAACCGCCGTCGATCCGGCGACCCCGCAGGTGGCCGAGCGGCGGCTCGCCAACGGCCTGCGGGTGCTGGTCGCGCCCAAGCCCGGCCTGCCGCTGGTTTCGGCCCGGCTGAATTTCGAGGCCGGCACGGCGGACGACGCAGCGGGCGGCAAGGCGGGCGTCGCCGGCTTCACCGCCTCCCTGCTGACCCAGGGCACGCAGAGCCGTACGGCGCCCGAGATCGCCACCGAGATCGAACGTCTCGGGGCCGATATCGGCGCCAGCGCGGGCGTCGATTTCACCACCGTCTTCGCCTCCTCGCCGGCGAACGTCTTCCCGCAGACCATGGCCCTGATGGCCGATGTGGTGCGCAATCCGGCCTTCACCGCCGAAGACCTCGAGCGGGAACAGAGCCAGGTCCTGAACGGCCTGAGGGTGCAGCTGTCGCAGCCTGGACCCGTCGCCGGCCTCGCGGCGGCCCGCGCCGTCTTTGGCGACGCGCCCTATGGCGTTCCGGGATCGGGCACGCCGACCTCCATCCCGACGATCTCGCGCGACGACCTCGTGGCCTTCCACGGCGGCCTGTATCAGCCGTCCAAGGCGACGCTGGTGTTCTCGGGCGACATCACCCCGGACGCCGCCCAGGCCCTGGCGGAGGCCGCCTTCGGCGACTGGCGGGCCGGCCCGGCCACGAACCCGGTCGCGGACCCGGCCGGTCCGGCCGTCGCCCCGCGCGTCATCGTCATCGACCAGCCCGGCGCCGGACAGGCGGCGGTCTATGCGGCCATGCGCGGCATCGCCCGGACGGACGAGGATTACTTCCCCGTGCTGGTCGCCAACGGCCTGATGGGCGGCGGCTTCTCGGCCCGGCTGAGCCAGGAGATTCGCATCAAGCGCGGCCTGAGCTACGGCGCCTATTCCAGCCTCAGCGCGCGCGAGGACGAGGGCCTGCTGTCGGCCACGGCCCAGACGCGAAACGACGCCGTGCCGGAGGTGGCGGACCTGATCCTGGCCGAGATCGCCCGCCTGTCGGCGACCGAAGCGACCGCCGCCGAACTGGCGCCGCGCAAGGCGACCCTGATCGGCGGCTTCGGCCGGGCGCTGGAGACGGTCGACGGACTGGGCGGGCTGGTCGCCGGCCTGGCCCTGTACGGCCTGCCGCTGTCGGACCTCGCCACCTATGGCGACGACGTCAACGGCGTGACCCCGGCGCAGATCCAGGCGGCCGCGGCGGAGCACCTGTCGCCGGCCGACGCCAGCCTCGTCATCGTCGGCGACGCCTCGGTCTTCCTCGAGGGTCTGCGGGCCAAATATCCGGACCTCGAGGTCATCCCGCTGAGCGAGCTGAACATCGACTCGGCGGCGCTGAGGTAGGTCAGGCCGAGAGGCAGACGACCTGGGCGACGCGCAGGTCGCGGCGCAGGTCGTCTGCCACGAGGCCGTAGTTGTCGATGGTGACGGTGCGGCCGGTCAGCGGTTCGTCGGCCTTCTGCAGGCCGCGCACGGCGGGGGCGAAGGTGTCGGGCGCGGTGGTGTAGAGGCGGCCGCGCCGCGGGCTTTCGGCGATGGTGACGCCGACGGCGCGGCCCTGACGGTCCAGGGCCGGGGCCCCGGAGAGGCCCGAGAGGGTGCCGCCCAGACGGTCGGTGCGGCCGACCTCGGCCCAGGCCAGCACCGGCTCGTCGCGCTGGCCCCGACCGCGCACGCGCAGGGTCTCGCGGCCGAGCAGGCGCGAGGTGACCTCGCCGGCGCGGCCCTGCGGATAGCCCGGATGGAAGGCGCGCTGGCCCTTGCGCAGGGACTCTTCCGTCGCGACGGGCACGGCGGCCGGGCCGCCGGCGGTCTGCAGCACCGCGATGTCGGCGCGGGGGGCGAGGCGGACGTCGGCGGCGACGGCGCGGCCGCCGCCGACCATGATCGCCGGCCGCCGGCAGCCCTCGACGACGTGACGGGCGGTGACCCAGCGGCCTTCGCGGGCGATCGAGAAGGCGGTGCCGGCGGCGGGCTGGAAGGGGATGTCCGGCGCATTGACGGTGACGGCCGGATCGAAGGGGGTGATCGGGCCCAGCAGGGCCCCCTCCAGCTCGTCGGGCGCCGGCGGGGCGGGCGGAGCGTCGGCGTTCTCGCGCTGGCCCAGAGACAGGCCGATCAGGGCGGAGAGGACGAGGGTGTAGATCACCCAGTCAGGGGGCCGGGCCATGGCCTCAGCCGGTCAGGGCGGCGGCGAGGATCACGGCGGTGGCCAGCTTGGCGCCGACCAGCAGGACGGCGGCCGAGACCTCGCCCTCGTGGATGCGCTGGGGCAGGCCGGTCAGGAACAGGTCGACGACGCGGAAGACCAGCAGCTGCAGCACCACGGTGGCCACGCCCCAGATCAGGATGTCGCGCACCGAGGTCGAGACGCTGAGGCTGACCGCCAGCGGAATGGCGAGGCCGACCAGCACGCCGGAGAAGGCGACCGAGGCGGCGGCGTTGCCCTCGCGGATCAGGGCGATTTCCTTCCACGGGGTCAGTAGGGCGTAGATCACCGCGCCGATCGCCAGCAGGGCGAGGGTGACGCACAGATGGGCGACGGTCGTGGGGAAGCCGGTGGCGAAGGCCTGGGCCTCGGGGCTTTCGAGCACGTTGGCGAGAGACGAGGAGTCCATGGGTGTCCGGGCGACTGTCACGCCGAGGCTGTGCCCCATTCCCGCCCTATTCCGCAAGCGCGGCCGGGACACAGTTGGTCAAGATTGATGTCGGTGTGTGTCGGGGGTGGCTAGTGGCTAGTGGCTAGTGGCTGGCCACCGCCTGTGGGGCGGCACGGCCCGCGCCGCCCTTCCGCAAGCGATGAAGCGGGCGCCGGAACCACTAGCCACTAGCCACTAATCACTCGTCTCAAGCCGCCTGGGCGGCCTTGCGCACGGCGGACGCCCTCACCTTTTCGCTCTCGGACTTGAGCTGGCCGCAGGCGGCGAGGATGTCGCGGCCGCGCGGGGTGCGGATCGGGCTGGCGTAGCCGGCCTTGTTCAGAATGGCGGCGAAGCGCTCGATGGTCTTCCAGTCCGAGCATTCGTAGTCCGTGCCGGGCCACGGGTTGAACGGGATCAGGTTCACTTTCGCAGGGACGCCCTCGATCAGCTTCAGCAGGGCGCGGGCCTCTTCGGGGCTGTCGTTGACGCCCTTGAGCATGACGTATTCGAAGGTCACGCGGCGGGCGTTGGACAGGCCGGGATAGGCGCGGATGCCGGCCATCAGCTGTTCGAGATCGTACTTCTTGTTCAACGGCACCAGGACGTCGCGCAGGGCGTCGTTGGTGGCGTGCAGACTGATCGCCAGCATGGCCTGGGTGCGGGTTCCCAGTTCGTCGAGCCGGGGCACGACGCCGGAGGTCGAGACGGTGATGCGGCGGCGCGACAGGGCGATGCCCTCGTTGTCGCTGATGATGTCGATCGCGTCGGCGACGTGGTCGAGATTGTACAGCGGCTCGCCCATGCCCATGAAGACGATGTTGGACAGGCGGCGGTCTTCCTTGGGCGATGGCCATTCGCCGAGGTCGTCGCGGGCGACCTGGACCTGGGCCACGATCTCGGCGGCGGTCAGGTTGCGGACCAGCTTCTGCGTGCCGGTGTGGCAGAAGGTGCAGTTCAGGGTGCAGCCCACCTGGGACGAGACGCACAGGGCCCCGGCGCGGCCGACGTCCGGAATGTAGACGGTCTCGATCTCGATGCCCGGGGCGGTGCGGATCAGCCATTTGCGGGTGCCGTCCTTCGACACCTGGCGCTCGACGATCTCGGGGCGGGCGAGGGTGAAGGCGTCGGCCAGCTTCGCCTGGGTGTCCTTGGCGATGTTGCTCATCGCGGCGAAGTCGGTGACCCCGTAGTGGTGGATCCAGCCCCAGACCTGAGAGGCCCGCATCTTCGCCTTTTCGGGCGGGCAGATGTCGGCGTCGATCAGGGCCTGACGCAGGCCGGC
Organism: Pseudomonadota bacterium; assembly: GCA_034189955.1. Taxonomy (GTDB): domain Bacteria; phylum Pseudomonadota; class Alphaproteobacteria; order Caulobacterales; family Caulobacteraceae; genus Brevundimonas. The sequence goes on from JAXHTU010000094.1 coordinate 10,173, forward strand.
GCGCGTCAGACCGGAGAGGTTGACGGGGGCCGCCGGGGCGGTCGCTGACGTGCGCGAAAGATCGAGCGTGAGGCTCAAGGGGGCATCCTTGGGTGGCGGGAGGCGCGGCTTATACCACAGATCGGGCTGGTTTTAAGGCCGGGGCGCGGCGGGGGTTTTACCCGGATGAAAACGGAAAACACCGTCCGAACCGTCCAGACCGTCCAGACCGTCCGAACCGGTTCGCAAGCGCGCCGCCTCGGCGGCGGCGAGAGACTCGATTGTCAAAGACCGGGGGCGATCCTGCCATAGCCGCGCCCTGTGGCGGGTTCAGGACGCTGGGGCGGGGGTCGTGTTGGGGAAAAACAGGAGGTTGGCTGAAATTATTATGATGGCTGGCGGCGGATTTGCAGCGCAGCAAGCGTCTTCTTCCTTCTCCCCTCGGGGGAGAAGGTGGGCGGCGGAGCCGTCCGGATGAGGGGGATGTTTGCGGCGAACAGGCTGACACCCGGTCCGGAGCCGGCAGCCCCCTCATCCGGCCCTCCGGGCCACCTTCTCCCCCGGTGGGGAGAAGGAAGACGGGTCTCAGTCCGCCGCGTCCTCGACTTCGTCGATGCGGTCGTCGTCGAGGCCGAAATGGTGGCCGATCTCGTGGATCAGGACGTGGGCGATGATCTCACTGAGGCCGACATCGCCGCGCTCGCACCATTCGTCGAGGATCGGGCGGCGGTAGAGGAAGATGCGCGACGCCTCCGGAGCGGGACCCATGCTGTCGCGCAGGCCGACGTCGACGCCGTGATACAGGCCGGTCAGTTCGAACGGATCCTCCATGCCGAAGATCGCCAGCGTCTCCTCGTCGGCGAAGTCGTCGATGCGGATGACGACATCGCCGGCGAGCGAGCGGAACGGCTCGGGCAGGGCGTCGAAGGCCTCGCGCGCCAGACGGGCGAAGTCCTCGAGGGAGGGGGCGGGCTGGGTGGTCCAGGTGAGGGGCATGGCCGGCACCCTAGAGGCAGCAGGCAGCAGGCAACAGGCAGCAGGAGACAAAGGCGGACGTGGGCCGGCGGTTCGCCACACCTGCTACCTGCTGCCTGCTGCCTGATCCCTAGACCCTACCCCCCAGCCCCCCATCAGGTATGGTTACCGAATCAGGGCGGGAGCTGAACGATCACGATGGCGGAAGCCGACATCGCCTATGTCGCGACCGCGGGCGCCGCGGGACTGGCGCTGGCGCTCAGCGCCTGGGCCGCGCGGCTGCGCGGGCGGCTGGCGGCGCGGACGGATGTCGCGGAAGCCGAGCTGTCGGTGGCGCGCGCCGCCCTGGCCGACCGGGACGGGGCGCTGGCGGCGTTCGAGGACGCCCGGCTGGCGCTGACCCCGGACGGCCACACCTGCCGCCTCGGATCGCCCGCGGCATGGAGCGCCATCACCCGCGAACTGGGCGGCAGGGAGGACGAGGGCGCCGATCCGGCGCTTGTCGTGCTGGACGCCATCCGCGCGGCGGCCGGGCCGCGGCTGGACGGGCTGATCGACCAGGGCGAGGCTTTCGACGCGGTGCTGGACGGGGTCGGCGGGGCCTGGGCGGTCGAGGGACGGTCCTCGGCCGGGGCGGCGTGGCTGCGGCTGTCGCGGCTGGGGCTGGTCGGCACGGCGGCGGAAAGCGGCCTGGGCCTGCTGGCCGACGCCTATCCGGCCCCGACCTGGATCACCGACGCCGCCGGGCGGCTGGCCTGGGCCAACAGGGCGTGGCTGGCCGAGATGAAGGCCGAGAGCATCGACGCGGCGCGCGAAAAGGGCCTGACCTTCGACCGCGGGGCCGACGCCATCGTCGCCGAGGCCGGACGGCTGCACCAGCGGCAGGAGGGCTTCCGCTGGACCACCGGCGGCGGGCGGCGGCGGGCCTGGCGGATCGTCGCCGAGCCGGCGCCCGGCGGGGCCGGGGCGGTGCTGGCCTTCGCCCTCGACATGACCGAGGCCGAAGAGACGCGCGACACCCTGCGTCGTCACGTCGAGGCTCATGACGAGACGCTGAACCACCTCGCCGACGCCGTGGCCATCTTCGGCCCGTCCAAGCGGCTGGCCTTCCACAACACCGCCTTCCAGACCCTGTTCAACATCGATCCGGCGTGGCTGGACGAGCGGCCGACCCATGCCGAGCTGCTGGACCGGCTGCGCCAGCGCCGGCTGCTGCCCGAGGTCATCGACTACGCCGGCTGGAAGGCCAACGAGCTGGAGTTCTACGGCGCCG
>JAXHTU010000095.1:0-12267 GCA_034189955.1 Pseudomonadota bacterium
GCCGGCTCGATGCGGATCGACATCTCGAAGGATCCGATCGGCCAGGACAAGAAGGGCAAGGACGTCTTCCTCAAGGACGTCTGGCCGACCTCGGCCGAGATCGCCGCCATCCAGAAGAAGTCGGTCACCCCGGCGATGTTCGCCAAACGCTACGCCGACGTCTTCAAGGGCGACAAACACTGGCAGGGCATCGACGTCGCCGGCGGCCAGACCTACGCCTGGGACGACAGCTCGACCTATGTGCAGAACCCGCCCTATTTCGAGGGCATGTCGATGGAGCCGGCCCCGGTCGCCGACATCGTCGAGGCCCGCGTTCTCGCCATCTTCGGCGACTCCATCACCACCGACCACATCAGCCCGGCCGGCTCGATCAAGAAGACCTCGCCCGCCGGCGCCTGGCTGACCGAGCACGGCGTCGACGCCCTGGACTTCAACAGCTACGGCGCGCGCCGCGGCAACCACGAAGTCATGATGCGCGGCACCTTCGCCAACATCCGCATCCGCAACAAGATCACGCCGGAGATCGAGGGCGGGGTGACCAAACACTTCCCGTCGCAGGACACGATGTCGATCTACGACGCCGCCATGCGCTACCAGGCCGAGGGCCGCCCGCTGGTCGTCTTCGCCGGCAAGGAATACGGCACCGGCTCTTCGCGCGACTGGGCGGCCAAGGGCACCCGCCTGCTGGGCGTCCGCGCCGTCATCGCCGAAAGCTATGAGCGCATCCACCGCTCCAACCTGGTCGGGATGGGCGTGGTGCCGCTGCAGTTCAAGGCCGAGGGCTGGACCCGTCTCGGTTTGACGGGCGAGGAGATCGTCACCATCCGCGGCCTGACCGACATCAACATCGGCAAGCTGCGCCCGCGTCAGGACCTGTGGGTCGAGCTGTTCCGTCCCTCGGACGGCAAGATGGCCCGCTTCCCGGTGCGCTGCCGCATCGATAACCAGACCGAGCTCGACTACTTCAAGGCCGGCGGGGTCATGCCCTACGTCCTGCGCAACCTCGCCCGCGGGCCGGAAGCGGTCGCGGCGGAGTAGGGTTCATCGGTTGAACGGATGAAGGGCCGGCGGAGCGATCCGCCGGCCCTTTTCGCTGGCCTGATCCCACGTTTCTTCCGAGACCGGCAAGGACGCCAGCCGACCTCGAAGAACAGACTCGTCGTTACGCTGTCCCGGTATAGGTCTGGCGGAGATACTGCTCGGGCGTGGTCGGCGCACGGCCGAGGAGCGCCTCCAGATCGCCTGTCTGCTGGCCCCACTCCCCGCGGCTCATGCCCTGCACCCACCCCAGGACGAACCTGGCCACGAATTCCGGCAACCCCTCCGCGACGCGGCCGTCGATATAGTCCTGATCCGAGACGGCGACGTAAGGGACGGTCTTGCCGGTAACCCGGGAGAGGATGCCGGCCATATCGGAGAAGGAGACGGCGGGGCCGCCGGTCAATACGTAGGATCTGTTCTCATGCCCGTCCCCTGTGAGGACGGCCGCATGCGCCTCCGCCAGTTCCGCGCGGGTGGCGAGCCCGGTCCGGCCCTCGCCCGCGGGAACGCGAACCCCCATTTCCGGCGTGGCCGCGCCGAGGAGCGACATGACGGTGTCGAGGAACGGCGGATGCTTGACGAAGGTGTAGGTCAGGCCCGAGGATTCGATCCTCTGCTCACTGAAGACGTCCTCCTCCGTCACCTCCTGCATCGAGAAGTCCGACCCTTCCTTGCGGATGATCGGCATGTAGACGATGTGCCCGATGCCGGCCTCGGCCGCCGCGTCGATGGCGTTGGCATGCGCGGTCTTGCGATCGGTGAAGGCATGGGTCGAAGTGAGCATGAGCCTGTCGACTCCGGCGAAGGCTCGCAGCAGCGACGGCTTGTCGAGATAATCGCCCTGGCGCAGTTCGATGCCGAGCGCGGCGAGATCTTCCGCCTTGGCCGGGTCGCGCACGAGGCCGATCAGGTCGCTCGCCGGCCTTTTATCAAGCAGCTTCTCCAGCGTCAGCCGACCGATATGGCCGCTCGCGCCCGTGACAAGGATCCTGCCCATGTTGCTTTGCTTTCCTTTTAGATACGATATTAGTAGCCGAATGGGGCAAAAAAAGAGGACGCCTACGCGGCCCGGATCTTTCCCACCACGTCGCAGATGGTCGTCTTCGCAAGGTCTTGCTCGAACGCTCTCTGCGCGCCCGTCAGAACCTCGCCCATGACCGGTTTGATGTTCGCGCTGACCTTGCAGGCGCCGACCGGGCGATAGTCGTGAATGGCGAAGGCCCCGGGCGCTTCGACCGCCCGGTAGATGTCGAGGAGAGTTATGTTCGAGGCCTTCCTCGCAAGTTCATAACCGCCCGATTTGCCGCTCGCGGCATTGATCAGCGCCGCCTTCGACAGCTTCCCGAGGATGCGCTTCACGAAGGCGGCGTTTGTGTTCACGCTCCCGGCCAAAGCCTCGGACGTGACGATCGCCTCCCGATGGGCGATTCCCGCCATCAGGTGGACCGCTATGGAAAATTGGGTGTTAACCGACGCCATTTAGATACTGTAATAGTATCTGAACCGCGCGTCAAGGCAGCGTGGCTTTCCGGGTCACGGCCATCCCGGGCCGCGATGGCTCGGAACCTCGCCGCCCGAAGACGGCTTCTGACAGGTTTCACAGGGAGCCAGACCATGAAAGTCCGGAAACTCACCCTTGCCGACGCCGCCATGGAGCGGTCCCCGGGGCAGGACGCCGACATCTTCACCGGCAACCTCGTCGATGAGCGGCACGGCGGGCCGGTCACCATCGGCTACGGCCGCTGGGGGCCGGACCAGACGCTCAGCGAGACGATGGCGGTGCACGACGTCATGATCGTGCTGGAGGGGCGGCTGTCCGTCTCGAGCGCCGACGGCGAGGTCACGGCCGGGCCCGGCGAGATCGTCTACATGCCGACGGGCGAAACGGTCACGATCCGCGCGCATGAGTCCGGGGCGACGACCGCCTATGTGACCCATCCGCACTGGCGGACAGCGGGCGCCTAGCCCTTCAGCACCGTCCGCAGCGAGGCCTCGATCTGCCCGCCGCTCCAGGTCTCGCCGTAGTCTTCCCTCGCCTGCTGCGCCAAGGCGGCCAGGGCCGGCAGGGCGGCGATCCGGCGGGACAGGGCGGCGGTCATCGGGGCGGCGTCGTTCAGGATCGCGTCGAGGGCGGGGAAGCGGTCGGCCATGGTCGTCCACAGGGTCGCCGTCACCACATCGGCCAGCCCCGGCCCCTCGCCGCCCAGCAGGAAACCCGAACCCGGCTTCAGTCCGTGCCGGCGACCGGTCTCCTCCCAGAACGACAGCCATTTCCGCAGCCGCGGCTCGAACGCGGCCCAGCGGTCAGCGGTCCACATCTGGCGGCCGCCGTCCAGCGTCAGCTCGTCGATCACGTCATTGGCGTCGGCGACGATCTTCAGCGTCAGGGCCCGATCGCCGGGCGTGTCCGGCAGCAGGTCCAGGGTCTCGCCGAGATACAGCAGGATGGCGGTGGTCTGGGCGATGGCGACGTCCGCGGCGGGATCGACGAGCACCGGCGGCCCCATGAAGGGGATCGGCATGTCACCCGCCGGCCCCTCCATCAGCCGCCCGATCTCGGCGTCGCCCGCCTCGGTCCAGGTCTTGCCCGCGAAGGCGAGGACGGCGCGGACGAACTGGCCGCGGAAGGGGACGGACCAGTAGTACAGGGTGTAATCGGACATGGCGGGGCTCGTCTGTTCAGGCGTCGACCTGACCAACGCCGCGCGGCCGGCCGGCGTTCACCCGCGCGTGGCGTTATGCGGGCCGTGATCGCGTGGATTGCGGCCGAAGGCCTGGTCGCACAACGAGCGGCCGAACTCTTCCGAGACCATCATCTGGCGGTCGCCGAACAGGCCGGCGAACCGACCGCCGGCCGTCGTCGCCACCGAGATGGGGAAACGACCGACCACCCGGTTGTCGCGGCCCGGATCGACGAATTCGACCGTACCGGACAGGGCGTGCATCCCCTCGCCGTCGAACAGCATCTCCGCCCGCCCGGCGCGGTCCAGGCGCTCGACGTGGATGCGCACGTCGATCGGCGCCGTGCCGTGCATGCAGCGGGTCAGTTCCTCGCGCACCTCCTCCGAAAATGTGTCGGAGAAATCCTCCTCCGCATCCAGCCAGCCGGTCGACAGGGTGATGGACCCGACCTGGGCGGTTTCCTGCAGGCCCGGCGGCAGGTCCATCGGCGGGCCGCCCTCGATGACCGGCGCGCAGGCGGTGGCGGCGATCACGGCGGCGACGGCGGCTACGGCGAGGAAGGACTTCATGACAGGCCTCTGAGGTTTCCCGTGAAGCTTAAGCCGCCGTCGCTGTGAACGCCCGATGAACCGCGTTCGGTCGAAGATTAATTCGCCGTAAGCCCGGTCGACGCGAGCGTTGTCCTGCCTACGTCCGATCCTGACGTAGGCCCGGGTTACACTCCCTTGTTCGGGAGGGAAGGCAAAGACGGGGCATGTGGACAGGACCGGATCGGGGGCGCCGGGCGGACGGTCCGGACGGTTAGGACGGTTCGGACGGTCTGGACGGTTCGGACTGTCTGGACGGTTCGGACGGTGTTTTCCCGATTATACCCGGATAAAACCTGTCTCAGCCGCGGAACACCTCGACCCCGATCTCGCCCCCGGGGGTCAGCCAGGCCCGCTTCATGCCCTGGCTGTTGAACGGGGCGACAATGGTCCCGTCGCGGTCGAGGGCGATCAGGCCCCCATCGCCGCCCATCCCGCCGATCTGGTCGATCACGGCCATGGCCGCCTCCGCCAGGGGCTGACCCGCCTCGACCCGCCAGCCGATCTGGGCGCAGGCCGCGACGCGGATGAAATACTCGCCCTGGCCGGTGGCCGAGACCGCCACCCGGCCGTCGGCCCAGCTGCCGGCGCCCGGAATGGGGGTGTCGCCGACCCGTCCCGGCATCTTGCCGAAGACGCCTGCCGTCGAGGTGGCCGCCGCCAGCCGCCCGTCGCGGTCCAGCACGCAGCAGCCGACGGTGCCGTGGCTCAGCGTCCCGGGCGGGTGGTTGTCCTCGCCCTGGCCGGCGCGGGTGAACCACGCCGTCTCGTCGCCGATCGGCTCCAGCCCCTGATCCAGCGCGAACAGGGACGCCCCTTCGCCGACCAGCATGACATGCGGCGTACGGTCCATGACGGCGCGGGCCGCGACCACGGGATTGCGGAAACCCTGCAGCGCCGCCACCGCCCCGGCCTTGCGCGTGGCGCCGTCCATCAGGCTGGCGTCCAGCTCATAGGCCCCGGCCAGATTGGGGGAGGCTCCGCGCCCGGCGACATAGAGGCCGGAATCCTCCAGCATCGCCGTCGCCTCGACCGCCACGTCCAGCGCCGGGGCGCCCGCGTCCAGCCGCGCCTTCATCGCCTCGACCACCTCGCGCATATGCGCGACCTCGCGGGTGTAGTCGCGCTCGCGCCGCGCGCCCGCGCCGCCGTGAAGGATGAGGGCCGTCATTCCGGGTCGTCTCCTGATCGCCTCTTTTCAACGGGCGTGGCGCTGCTTAGCCTTCCCCGAACGCGAGCGCCACGCGGCGCGCGCCACCCCTCCCCAGGAAACCTCTCATGCGCGCAGTCCTGTCCACGGCTCCCGGCGGTCCCGAAACCCTCGTCGTCGAGGAGGTTCTCGACCCGACCCCGGGCAAGGGCGAGGTGGTGATCGAGGTGCGCGCCGTGGGCGTCAACTTCCCCGACACCCTGATCATCGAGGACAAATACCAGTTCAAGCCCCAGCGGCCCTTCTCGCCCGGCGGCGAGGTGGCGGGCGTGGTCGAGGCCATCGGCGAGGGCGTCACCACCGTCCGCAAGGGCGACCGCGTCATCGCCGTGCCCGGCTGGGGCGGCATGGTCGAGCGCCTGGCCGTGCCCGCCGCCTCGGTGATGAAGATTCCCGACGCGATGGATTTCAACACCGCCGCGGCCTTGGTGATGACCTACGGCACGTCCTACTACGCGCTGAAGGACCGGGCCGCGCTCAAGGCCGGCGAAAGCCTGCTGGTGCTGGGCGCCGCCGGCGGGGTCGGCGTCGCCGCGGTCGAGCTGGGCAAGGCCATGGGCGCCCACGTCATCGCCGCGGCCTCGACCAACGACAAGGTCCAGTTCGCGCTGGAAGCGGGGGCCGACAACGGCCTGATCTACCCGACGGGCAAGATGGACAAGGCGGCGCAGAAGGAGCTGTCCGGGGAGTTCAAACTGGCCTCGGGCCGCGACGGCGCCGATGTCGTCTATGACGCCGTGGGCGGCGACTATTGCGAGCCGGCGCTGCGGGCCATGGACTGGAACGGCCGCTACCTGGTGGTCGGCTTCCCGGCCGGTATCCCGGCCCTGCCGCTGAACCTGACGCTGCTGAAGTCGGTGTCGGTGATCGGGGTGTTCTGGGGCGCGGCGGTGATGCGCGATCCGGCCGCCCACGCCGCCAACATGGCCGACCTGTTCCGCTTCTGGAGCGAGGGCAAGATCAAGCCGCGGGTCAGCCAGACCTTCCCTCTGGAACGCGCCCATGAGGCCATACAGGCGCTGGGCGACCGTGCGGTGATGGGCAAGGTGGTGGTGACGGTCGAGAGCTGAGTTCCCAGATCCGGCTCATCCCCGCCTTCGCGGGGATGAGCGGTTCAAGTTCAGTCCTGCCGCAGCCGCTCCAGGGCTTCGTTCGCCTGGTCCTTGTGACGCTTGCGGATGTTGGCGCCGAGGGTGGCGATCAGGGCGGCGATGACCGCCGCGTCGTCGGTGAAGCCGATGCCGGCGAAGATGTCGGGAATGGCGTCGATCGGCAGGACGAAATAGGCCAGCGCCCCCACCATCAGCCCCTTGGCCGCCGTCGGCGTCTCGGGGTCGCGGGCCGCGAACCAGACCGACAGGGCCTGACCGGCGAACGGGATTTTCGAGGCCGTGCGCCGCATCTTGGGCCAGAAGCCCTTGCTGACCCGCACCTCGTTGACCCGCTGCACCGAGGGCACGAGGGCGCGAGACGGGTCGAGCGCGTCATCGGGGGTCATCGGCCCGGAGGCGTGATTGGCTTTGCTGGACATGGCGGTTAAACCCCCGGCCGAAACTCAGGTTCAGACAAGATAGGGGCTCGCGCCATGAAACTCGACAGCAGCATCGCCGCAGTGGTCACCGGCGGGGCCTCGGGCCTCGGCGAAGGCACGGCCCGCGCCATCGCCGCCACGGGCGCGAAAGTCGCCCTGTTCGACCTCAACGAGGAAGCCGGCGAGCGCATCGCCGCCGAGATCGGCGGGGTCTTCTGCAAGGTCGACGTCACCGACGACGCCAGCGTCGCCGCCGCCTTCGACAAGGCCCGCGCCGCCCACGGCCAGGAGCGTCTGACCGTCAACTGCGCCGGCATCGCCACGGGCCAGAAGACCGTCTCGCGCAAGAAGGACACCGGCGAGATCCGCGCGCACGACATGGCCGCCTTCGAGCGCACCGTGCGGGTCAATCTGTTCGGCACCTTCCGCGTCCTGTCGCAGTCGGCGGCCGGAATGGTTACCCTGGAGCCGATGGCCGACGGGGAGCGCGGCCTGATCGTCAACACCGCCTCGGTCGCGGCCCAGGACGGCCAGATCGGCCAGGCGGCCTATTCGGCCTCCAAGGGCGGCGTCTACGCCATGACCCTGCCGGTCGCCCGCGACCTCGCCCAGGAAGGCGTGCGCTGCAACACCATCCTGCCCGGCATCATGTGGACGCCGATGATGGCCGGCATGGACCAGAAGATCCAGGACGCCCTCGCCGCCGCCATCCCCTTCCCCAGCCGTCTGGGCACGCCCGCCGACTACGCCTCGCTGGTGCTGGAGCTGGCCCGCAACGTCTACATCAACGGCGAATGCATCCGGCTTGACGGGGCAATTCGTCTGGCGCCCCGCTGACGCGGGGATGCGCTTCGCGCGGGCGCCAACGCTCGCAACGCGGTTGCTCACTGCTTGAGCGCCGAATTGTGCAGCGGGGGGCTTGCGAGGGATCGGGCCTTCCCGCTATACGCCCGCCTCCGACTGAAGTGCGGGCGTAGCTCAGTGGTAGAGCACAACCTTGCCAAGGTTGGGGTCGAGAGTTCGAATCTCTTCGCCCGCTCCAGTTGGAATCAGAAAAAGCTCGGCTTCGGCCGGGCTTTTTTGCTTTGGCCCCATGGGCCGCCTGAGTTCGCCAAGGTCGGGGTCGAGAGTTCGAATCTCTTCGCCCGCCCCGGGCGATCCGGGACGCCCGGTCAACTCGACCGGGCTTTCCTGCTTTTCGGCTGGGCCGCGCCTGCGCTGGACCGCCGGCTCCGGCCAAGCTAGTCGCCGTTTCCGGGAAAGCGGCCGGTCCGGTTCGCCGTTTGCAGGGCGTCGCCCGAGCGGCGCCGCCGGGCGCCAGAACGGGACAGTCGGGGCGCATGTTTCTGGAAGGCCAGGTCAACTGGGTGTGGGTTCTGGGCGGTCTGGCGGCCGTCGGCTGGGTCATCGGCCTGATCGGCCTGTGGCTGGCCGCCACGAACCGGTCGAGGCACGTCAACGCGTCTGACCAGCTCGACCTGGTGCAGAGGGTCGCGGAAGACTCCCAGAAGCGACTGTTCGAGACGCTGAACGCCATTCCGGTGCCGCTGGTCGAAACCGACCGTCAGGGCAAATTCGTCTTCGCCAACCGCGCGGCGCACCAGTTGCTGGGGCGGCGGGACGCCGAGTTGATCGGCCTGCGCTTCCACTCGGCCACCTGGGGCATCACCTTCCCCGACGGCCGGCCCATCCCGCCGGACCTTCTGCCCAGCGCCCGGGCCCTGCGGGGCCAGACGGTCAAGGGATTCCAGCATCTGCTGGCCAATCCCGCCACCCGCCGCAAGATGCTGGTCTCGGTCACGGCCATGCCGATCGAGAACGAGCAGGGCCAGATCACCGGCTCGACCGCCGCCATCGTCGAGACCGAAGGCCTGATCACGCCGGAGCCGGTCGTGGTCGAAACCTCGTCGGCCAAAGACGACCTGACCCGTCGGGTGTTCGACGCCGCCTCCAGCGCCCTGGTCGTGGTCGGCGCCGACGGACGGGTGCGCGAGGCCAATCGTACGGCGCTGGCGGTTCTGGGTCGGGAGGCGGCCGAAGGCGATTTCGCCGACCTGTTCCTCGACGAGGACGAACGCGTCGAGGGCCGACAGTCCCTCCGCGCCGCCCTGGCCGCTCCTGCGGGCGAGGCCGAGGCGATCGTGTCGCGACGCGGCGAGGGCGAAGGCATTCGCTGGTCGATGCTGCCGCTGACCGATGCTGACGGGCAGGCCGACGCCCTGTTGCTCGCGGGCGAGCGCGCCGACCTCGCTCCGGCCGGGGTGGAGGTGGCCGAACCGGGCGCCGCGCCCGCTACGCCGGAGATCGGGGCCGACGAGGGCCTGCGTGAGGAAATCGCCGCCGCCCGCGCCGCCGCGACCGAGGCGCTGGCCGCCGCCGCCGCCGCCCGCGCCGAAGCCGACGCGGCGCGCGCCGCCGCCGGGCAGATCCGCGCCGAGGCCGAGCTCGAACTTCAAGGCGGCCGACGGATGGAGAGCGTCGGCCGCCTGACCGGCGGGCTGGCGCACGATTTCAACGCCATGCTGGGCGTCATGACCGGGGCGCTGGACATGATGCTGAGGCAGGCCGACGACCCGGTTCGGGTGCGGCGGATCGGCGAGGCCGCGCTGGCGGCGGGGCGGAAGGGCGAACTGCTGACGCGGCGGCTGACCGCTTTCTCGCAGGGGGATGACGAACCCGTGCTGCGGGTGATGGACGCCGGGGTGCTGCTGCGTGGTATGGAGAGCCGGCTGCGCGCGCTGGCGGGGGCGGGGATCGACCTGATGATCGAGGGGCCGGCCGGCGATGCCCCCGCGCGGCTCGATCCGGTAGCGTTCGAGGGGGCGGTCAAGGCGCTGACGCGCAATGCGGTCGAGGCTGTCGACGGACAGGGGTCGGTAGCCGTGCGCCTCGAGACCCTGCTGGAAGGCGGCCTGCGCCTCGGCGTCCGCGACAGCGGTCCGGGCATGGACCGCGACCTGGCCGCACGCGCCGTGGAGCCCTTCTTCACCACTCGCGAGGGAGCGGCCGGCCTGGGTCTTTCGCAGGCCTACGCCTTCGCGCGCCAGTCCGGCGGAGTGCTGTCGATCGAAAGCCAGCCGGGCCAGGGCGCGGAGGTCTCGATCACCCTGCCGGCCGCCGCCGTCGACTGAACCGGCGGCCGCTGGCGCTGCAAGCGTCACGGTGTAGAATGGTTAACGCCTGTGGGAGGGTTGATCATGAAGCTGTTGCGTCTCGTCCTGGTGCTGGCGGTTCTCGCCTACGCCGGATGGCTGGCCTGGCCGTTCCTGTCGCCGTTCATCGAGGGCGTCGCCCCTGACGGGGCCGCGCTTCGCGCCGGCTCCGGGGCGCAGGGTGGGGGCCAGCTGTTCGGCGTTCTTCCGGCCTGGTCGCTGTGGGCCGGGGCCATCGCCCTGTATGTCGTCTCCGCCCTGATGCTGGGGGCCGGAAATCCGAAGGCCGCCGCGGCCTATTTTCTCGCCTTCCTCGCCGACGCCGGCCTGCGACTGGCGCTGGACCGGCAAGGCGGCGACGTGGCGGCGTCCGGGCCGGCGAGGATGGCGGCGCCCGAGGCGCTCTCCAGCCTGCCGATCGAACCGCTGTGGTGGTTGCTGGGCGCCCTCCTGCTGCTCGGCCTGCTGGTGGCGATCGCCGCTCGCCGCATTCGGCGGGTGCGGACGCCGGGACAGCTGGCCTACTAGGCCGCCGGGTCTCGCCTGGCGGGCGGGAGCGCCTATATGGAGCGCAACGGTTGACGCGCCCCGGCGCGCCGCTAGGTTCCGCGCGCTCCCCCGCGCCCATCGATAACGAGAGACCCCATGGCCGAAGCCGCCTCCCCCAGCACCGCCTATGACGTCGTCATCATCGGCGGCGGGCCGGGCGGCTACAACGCCGCCATCCGCGCCGGCCAGCTGGGGCTGACGGTCGCCTGCATCGAGATGCGCGAGACGCTGGGCGGCACCTGCCTCAACGTCGGCTGCATGCCGTCCAAGGCTCTGCTGCACGCCTCCGAGCTGTTCGAGACGGCGACGACGGAATTCCCCCATCTCGGCATCGAGATCGCCGCGCCCAAGCTAAACCTGGACCAGATGATGGGCCAGAAGAGCGAGAGCGTCACCGCCCTGACCAAGGGCATCGAATTCCTGTTCAAGAAGAACAAGGCCGACTGGATCAGGGGGCGCGGCCGCATCGTCGGCAAGGGCCAGGTCGAGGTCACGGCGGCCGACGGCGCGAAGACGGTGCTGACGGCGAAGGACATCGTCATCGCCACCGGCTCGGAGCCGACGCCCCTGCCCGGCGTGGCCTTCGAGGCCGGCAAGGTGGTGGATTCCACCGGCGCCCTGTCGCTGTCGTCCGTGCCGAAGCATCTGGTCGTCATCGGAGCCGGCATCATCGGTCTGGAGCTGGGCTCGGTCTGGCGCCGGCTGGGCGCCGAGGTGACGGTGGTCGAATATCTGGATCGCATCAGCCCGGGGATGGACAGCGACGTCGCCAAGGCCTTCCAGCGGTCCCTGACGAAGCAGGGCATGAGCTTCAAGCTCGGCTCCAGGGTCACCGGGGCGAAGACCACGAAGGACGGGGTCGAACTGACCGTCGAACCGGCGGCGGGCGGCGCCGCCGAGACGCTGAAGGGCGATGTCGTGCTGGTCGCCATCGGGCGCCGTCCCTACACCGAGGGTCTGGGGCTGGAGACGGTCGGCATCGAGACCGACAAGCGCGGCTTCCTCGCCAACGACCACTTCAAGGTCGCCGAGGGCGTCTGGGTCATCGGCGACGTCACCCATGGGCCGATGCTGGCGCACAAGGCCGAGGAGGACGCGGTGGCGGCGATCGAACTGATCGCCGGCAAGGCCGGACACGTCGACTACAATCTGGTGCCCAGCGTGGTCTACACCACGCCGGAAGTGGCCTGGGTCGGCCGGACCGAGGACCAGCTGAAGGCCGACGGGGTAGCCTACAAGGCCGGCAAATTCCCGTTCAGCGCCAACAGCCGGGCCAAGATCAACCACGAGACCGACGGCTTCGCCAAGGTGCTGGCCGACGCCGCGACCGACCGCATCCTCGGCGTCCACATCGTCGGCCCGCAGGCCGGCGAGATGATCGGCGAGGCCTGCGTGGCCATGGCCTTCGGCGGTTCGTCCGAGGACATCGCCCGCATCTGCCACCCGCACCCGACCCGCTCCGAGGCCGTCAAACAGGCGGCCATGGGCGTCGACGGCTGGACCATGCAGGCCTGA
>JAXHTU010000096.1:0-12093 GCA_034189955.1 Pseudomonadota bacterium
CCGGCGCCCGCGCCCGCGTCGCCCTGACCGGCCTGGCCCAGGCCGAATATTTCCGCGACGAGGAGGGCAAGGACGTCCTGCTGTTCGTCGACAACATCTTCCGCTTCACCCAGGCCGGTTCGGAAGTGTCCGCCCTGCTGGGCCGCATCCCGTCGGCGGTGGGCTATCAGCCGACCCTGGCGACCGAGATGGGCAATCTGCAGGAGCGCATCACCTCGACCAAAAAGGGCTCGATCACCTCGGTCCAGGCCATCTACGTTCCCGCCGACGACCTGACCGACCCGGCTCCCGCCGCCTCGTTCGCCCACCTTGACGCCACCACCGTGCTGAGCCGCGACATCGCCGCCCAGGCCATCTTCCCGGCCGTCGACCCGCTGGACTCGACCTCGCGGATCATGGACCCGCTGGTGATCGGCGACGAGCACTACCAGGTCGCCCGTTCGGTCCAGGAAGTGCTGCAGTCGTACAAGGCGCTGAAGGACATCATCGCCATCCTCGGCATGGACGAGCTGTCGGAAGAGGACAAGCTGGTCGTTTCGCGCGCCCGCAAGATCCAGCGTTTCCTGTCGCAGCCCTTCTTCGTGGCCGAGCAGTTCACCAACGCCCCGGGCAAGTTCGTGTCGCTGGAAGACACCATCCGCTCGTTCAAGGGCATCGTCGCCGGCGAATACGACCACCTGCCGGAAGCGGCCTTCTACATGGTCGGCGCCATCGAGGAAGCCGTCGAGAAGGCCCAGAAGCTGGCCGCGGACGCCGCGTAATGCCCGGCAAGCTCAGCTTCTCGCTGGTGTCGCCTGAGCGCGAGGTCTTCGCGGGCCTCGTCGATCAGGTCGACGCCCCAGGCGTCGAGGGCGACTTCGGCGTCCTGGCCGACCACGCGCCGTTCATGACGGCCCTGCGCGAAGGCGTGGTCACCATCATCGACGGCGGTTCGCGGCGTCAGTTCGAGGTGCACGGCGGCTTCGCCGACGTCACCCCGGCCGGCCTGACCATCCTGGCCGAACAGGCCGCGGAAGTGGCGGCGGCGTAAGGGTTCAGGCCCTTGTCATCCCGGACGCGGCGACGCCGCGATCCGGGACGCGCCCGCCCAACACCCATCCTCCCGGAAGGCGCGCAGCGACTGTCCGGGAGCAAGTCTGACGATACCTGTCTCCCGGTTCAGCTCTGCGAGCTGCCCGGGAGTTTTCTTTCGTGAAGCCGACTCGTCCCGGCTCTACGCTTCGCTTCGGCCGGGATGACAAGGATTGGCGCGCGTGCCCACGCTTGACCCCCGCGCCCCACGCCCTAGATAGCCCTTCGCAAGACGAGGCCACGTCCTCGCTCCCGCGCGCGCGGGACCAAGTCCGGGACGGCCCGGCCCTTTGCGAGGAGGGCCGGACCATGGCCTGGACCTATCTGATCATCGCCGGACTGCTGGAAATCGTCTGGGCCTATTTCATGAAGCAGTCGGACGGCTTCACCCGGCTGTGGCCCAGCGTGGCGACGCTGGGGTTCATGGCGGTCAGTTTCGGCCTGCTGGCGCTGGCGATGAAGTCGCTGCCGATGGGGACCGCCTATGTGGTGTGGACCGGGATCGGGGCGGTCGGGGCTTTCATCGTCGGGGTCGTGTTCCTGCAGGAGCATCTGAGCCCGATGCGGGTGGCGGCGGCGCTGCTGGTGCTGGCGGGACTGGTGATGTTCCGGCTGGCGCCGGGGGGAGTGACTGGTGGCTAGTGATTAGTGATTGGCCGGCGGCTGTGCGACGGCGCGGCCCGCGCCGCCCTTCCGCTGGCGGTCGGGCTGGATTCGCTAGCCACTAGCCACTAGCCACTCGTCACCTACACCACCAGCGGCGCGAACAGGGCGACGACCTGTTCGTAGGTCTCGCGCTTGAACGGGACGACGAGGTCGGGGGCCTCGTCCAGCGAGCCCCAGCGCCAGGCGTCGAACTCGATCTCGCCGTGGGCTTCGAGGTCGATCTCGGACTCCTCGCCGGTGAAGCGGAAGGCGAACCATTTCTGTTTCTGGCCGGCCCAGCCGCGGGCCTGTTTCGAACCGCCGTAGTCGGCCGGGAAGGCGTAGGCGATCCATTCGATGGATTTGGCCAGCAGCTCGACCGAGGTGACGCCGGTCTCCTCGAACAGCTCGCGACGGGCGGCGGCCTCATGGTCCTCGCCGTCGTCGACGCCGCCCTGCGGGAACTGCCAGTTGTGCGGGCCCGGGGTGTTGGCGCGGCGGCCGTACCAGACCCGGCCGTCCGGGTGGAACAGGACGACGCCGACGTTGGGGCGGTAGCGGGAGAGGTCGGTCATGGGTGAGGCAACAGGCAGCAGGCAGCAGGCAGCAGGGAAGACGAGGATTGTTGCTTAGCGCAGACGGGCGGCCCTGTCCTGCTGCCTGCTGCCTGCTGCCTACCGTCCCGGCCGGTTCGCCAGCGCGCTCGCCGGGGCCAGTTGCAGGCCGCGGGCTTCGAGGCCGGCGGTCCAGCGGGCGGCGGCCTCGACGGTGACGGGGTAGCTGAATCCGGCGCCGAGGGCCTGGCCGCGGGCCTTGGCGAGGGCCTCCAAGGCGGTCAGCTGGCCCATGATGGCGGTCGGCGACTGCTGCTGGTCGACGATGCGGTTGGCGCTGGCTCGCGCCCAGGCGCCCGGGCGGCGGCTCATCGAGCCGTCGTCGAGGAAGGCCACGCCGCGCTGGCGCAGCACGGTCATGAAGGCGGTCATGCCGGCGTCCGAGGTCATGAACTGGTCGCCGAGGTAGTTGGTGACGCCGAAATAGCCGGTCGCCCGGCCCAGCAGCCAGTTCATCTTCGCCTGGATGTCGGCGGCGTCGGCGTTGGCCAGCAGGGTGTAAGGGCCGGGGTCGTTGGCCGGATAGCCGCTCGGCTCCATCGGCATTTCCAGCATGACCTCGTGACCCTGGGCGCGGGCCAGGTCGATCCAGCCCTGCAGGCCCTCGGCATAGGGGACGAAGCTGAGGGTGACCTCGGCCGGCAGGCGCTCGATGGCGGCGCGGGTGGTGACGGCGTTGAGGCCCAGGCCGCCGACGATCAGGGCGACGCGGGGATTGCCGTTGGCGACGAAGGGGCGGGCGTAGGCCTGGGCCGGGACGCGGCCGTCGGCGGCGATGCGCGGCAGTGGGCCGTCCGGGCCCGGCTGGCTGAGGCCGGCGATGGGGGCCTGGGGCAGCGGCCGGGCGGCGACGCGCGGGGCGGTGACGGGCGCGCCCGCGCCGGAGACGGTGGCGCCGTCGGGCAGGGTGATGACCGCCTCGCCCATCAGCGACGGGTCGGCGCCGTCGGCGGCGAGGTCCTGATAGAGGCGCGAGCCGTCGAGCGAGAAGGCTTCCAGTCCGGTGGGGGCGGGGGCCGGGGCGGCGGCCGGGCGGTCGAGGGCGACGCGGGCCGAGGGGGCTCCGGCGCGGGGGTCGCCCAGCACGGTGACGAACAGGGCGGCGGCGCCCAGCAGCAGAACCCCGGCGCCGGCGACGGCCACCGGCGGCTTCTTCGCCAGGCGGACCAGACGGTCGAGGTTTTCGGCCATGGGCCGGCGGACGGGCGGGGCGCCCGCGGTGGCGGCGAGAACGGACTGGCGCTTGGCGAACATGGGCAAGAAACTGGCGCTCGAACGGGAGGCCGCGGGACGGACTCCTTCGGGACGCACCTTGGCCCGGCGTCGGTTAAGAAAGCCTAACGGGGTGTTAGGCATGACGAGGGAGCAGGCAGCAGGCAGCAGGCAGCAGGTTACGGGGAGGGTTGGGCTTCTACGCGGGTGATCAAACCGTGGAGCATGCGGCCCACTTCATCCGTCTGATCGAGCAGGGGCGCGGTGGCGCCAGAAGCCAGCAGACCGACGCGCTCGGCGAGGATCAGATGGGTTTCAAGTTCCTTCAGTGAGCCGCGAGCAATCCTCAGGAAGTTGAGGTAGCTCGGCTTGCTCGCCCGCCCGTATCCTTCGGCGATATTGGCTGCGATCGAGGCGGCGGCCCGGCGGCTTTGCGAGGTCAGGCCGAAGAGCTCGTCCCGGGGATATGTTTTCGTCAGTTCGTATGTGCCGACCGCTACGTCCATCGCGCGTTGCCAGACCAGCAGATCCCGATAGCTACGCACTTCGGACATAACGTTCTCCGTAAGCGTCGACTATTCATCCCGTGCCGCTAATCAACCTGCTGCCTGCTGCCTGCTGCCTGCTGCCTGCTGCCTGCTGCCTGACCTCAGGGCGTCTCCCCGCCCTCCGGCGCCTCCACCGCGGCCATGGCGGTGGCGCCCGGGGCGGTGACGACGATGCCTTCGGGGGCGGCCGCCAGCTGCGTCAGGTTTCCGCCGGCGCGCAGCAGGTCGAAGGCGCGCTCCAGCTGATAGTCCTTGTCCTTGTCGTAGGACTCGCCGGGGGCCTCGTGCGGGGTGTGGGGGCCCTTGCGCTCGGCGCCGATGGAGGCGTCGAGGGCGGTGGCGTAGGCGGCCTCGGAATAGATGAAGTTGGAGCGCGAGACGATCCGCGCCTCGGCCTCGGAGCGGGCCACCTCGAGGTCGGGCTCGATGCCGATCTTCTGGATCGAGGCGCCCGACGGGGTGTAGTAGCGCGCCGTGGTGATCGACAGGGCGCCGTCGGCCCCGCCGCGCAACGGGATGACGCTCTGCACCGAACCCTTGCCGAAGCTGGTCAGCCCGATGACGGTGGCGCGCTGGTGGTCCTGCAGGGCCCCCGCGACGATCTCGGACGCCGAGGCCGATCCATAGTTGATCAGCACCACCACCGGCAGGCCGCCGGTCAGGTCGCCCGGGGTCGCGGCATAGCGCAGGATCTGTTCGGGCCGGCGGCCGCGCTGGCTGACGATCTCGCCGCGCTCGAGGAAGGCGTCGGAGACGGCGATGGCCGCGTCCAGCAGGCCGCCGCCATTGTTGCGCAGGTCGAGGACATAGCCGGTCAGGGCCGGATTCTCGGCCTTGAGGCGGGCGATGGTCTCGGTCAGTTCGCGGCCGGTGTTCTCGTTGAAGGTGGAGATGCGCAGGACGCCATGGTCGCCCTCGACGCGGCCGGTGACCGATTCGATCTTGATGATCTCGCGGGTCAGGACGACCTCGTTCGGCTCTTCGCCGTCGCGCAGGAAGGTGACCTTGATCGAGGTGCCGGCGGCGCCGCGCAGTTTTTCCGAGACCTGGCTGACGGTCAGGCCGGTCGCGTTCTGGCCCTCGATGGCCGAGATGACGTCGCCGGCCTGGACGCCGGCGCGGGCGGCGGGGCCGCCGTCCATCGGCGAGATGATCTTCACCATGCCGCCCTCGGACGAGATGGTCAGGCCGACGCCCGAATACTGGCCCTCGGTGCGCTCGCGCAGCTCGCCGTAGGCCTTGAGCGGCATATAGGCGGAGTGGGGGTCGAGGGCGGTCATCATGCCCTGCAGGGCGGCCTCGATCAGCTTCTTGTCGTCGACCGGCACGACATAGTCGCGCTCGACCGTGGCGAGGGCGTCGCCGAACAGGCCGATCAGGCGGAAGGCCTCGTTGCGCGGCGTCTGGCCGGCGGTCGTGGCGGCGCCCAGTCCGACCACGGTGGCGGCGGCGGCGCCGATCATCAGCAACTTGCGCATACGGTCTATTTTTCCAGCGGGCCGCGGAGACGGTCCGAACGTCTGCAATTACGAGGCTTCCGGCGACCAAATCGTGGCCGATCGTCGGTTCCCCGATAAAATCAGCGTCATCGGGGGATGGGAAGGAGATTCGCTCACGAGGCAGCAGGCAGCAGGCAACAGGCAACAGCGAACAGGGAAAGTCGGAAAGTCCC
The DNA here is from genome assembly GCA_034189955.1 of Pseudomonadota bacterium. GTDB lineage: Bacteria > Pseudomonadota > Alphaproteobacteria > Caulobacterales > Caulobacteraceae > Brevundimonas. Next base: position 5,763 of record JAXHTU010000096.1, read on the forward strand.
TGACGCTGACTCCCTCTGCTGCCTGCTGCCTGCTGCCTGCTGCCTGAGCCCTCACCTGAGCCACGGCCCCGGATCGATCGGCCGTTCCTCGCGGCGGAGGTCGAAACCGATCTCGCCGTCGGGACCGGAGCGGCCGAGGGCCTGGCCGTCGGCGACCCGATCGCCGGTTTCCACCGTGACGACGTCGAGGCCGGAGACGACGGCGCGCCAGCCGGGGCCGAGGTCGAGGATCACCACCTGACCCCAGCCGCTGAGCGGGCCGGTCCAGGCGACGCGGCCGGCGGCGGGGGCGCGGACCTCGAGGCCGTCGGCGCGCCAGCGCCAGCCGCTGGAGCCTTCGCCGTAGCGGACCGAGGGCGCGCCCTCGACCGGCGCGGTCAGGCGGTCGCGGCCGGCCGGGCGCGGGGCGGTGGCCGGGGGGGCCTCGACGTCGGCGGCGGGCACGGCCCCGCCGAGGGCGCGCAGGCGGGTCTCCAGCGCCCGGGTCGCGCCTTCGGCGGCGGCGGCCTCGGCGCGGAGGATGGAGCGCAGCCGGGTCTGGCGCGCCATCAGCGCCTCGGCGCGGGCGCGGCGGTCGCCCTGGGCGCTTTCGGCGGTGAACAGGGCCTCGCTGCCGAGGGCGGCGAGGCGGCGGACGCGGACGATCTCGGCCTGGCGGTCCATCAGCGGACGGGCGCGGGCCTCGAGCTCGGGGGCGATGGCGCGCATCAGAATGGCGGCGCGGACGGTGTCGACGGCCTTGTCGGCCGGGACCAGCAGCGGCGGCGGCGGGCGGCGGCTCATCATCTGCAGCGCCGACAGCAGCCGGGCCTGACGGCCGCGCGCCTGCGACAGGCGGGCGACGAGCACGGCCTCGCGCTCGCTGAGGCCGCGCAGGCGGGCGCGCTGGGCGGCGATGGTCTGGTCGCCGGCGGCGACGTCGGTCCCCAGGGCGGCCAGTTCGCGCTCGATTCGGGCGATCTCGGCCCCGGCGTCAGCGGCCTCGGCGCGCAGGCGCAGGGCGCGGGCGCGTTCGTCGCGGACCTCGGCCTGCAGCCGGGCGACCTCGGCCGACTGCGGCGCGGCGGCGGCCACCGGCACGGCGGTCAGGACGAACAGCAGGGCGAGGGCCGCGTTACGCATCAATCGCGATGATAGGGCGATCCGGCCAGGATGGTCACGGCGCGATACAGCTGTTCGGCCAGCATGGTCCGGGCGAGGGCGTGCGGCCAGGTCTGGGGGCCGAAGGCGACGGTGGAGGCGGCGGCGGCGCGGACGCTGTCGTCCAGCCCGTCGGCCCCGCCGATGGCGAAGGCCAGCCGCCGCTCGCCGCCGTCGCGCAGGGCGGCGATATGGTCGGCGAAGGCGCGGCTGGAGTAGGTCTTGCCGCGCTCGTCGCAGGCGATCAGATGGGCCCCCTCGGCGGCCTTGAGGATCAGCTCGGCCTCGGCCGCCTTGCCCGGCTTGCGGGCTTCGAGGTCGATCAGCTCCAGCGGGCCGAGGCCGAGGTTCCGGCCGGCGAGACTGGCGCGACCGGCGTAGTCGGCGGCGAGGGTCGCCTCGGGCCCGCGCCCCGGCTTGCCGATGGCGATGACGGCCAGTTTCACGGGCTCAGATCAGGCGCGGGCGTCGACGCGGTGGCCGCTGTCGACCGACCAGATCTTCTCGATGTTGTAAAAGGCGCGGACTTCCGGGCGGAACAGGTGGACGATGACGTCGCCGGCGTCGAGCAGCACCCAGTCGCAGTGCGGCAGGCCCGAGACCTTGACCTTGCCGAGGCCCTGTTCCTTGAGCGTGCGCTGCAGGTGGTCGGCGAGGGCCCCGACGTGGCGGTGCGAGCGCCCCGAGGCGATGATCATGGTGTCGGCCATCGGGCTTTTGCCCTTCAGGTCGATCAGGACGATGTCCTGGGCCTTGTCCTCGTCGAGGCGCGTCAGAACGGCCTGTTCCAAGGCGTTGGCGCCGACGGGAAGGGGGGCCTCGTGACCGCTCGGGAGACCGTCTTCGGAATGGATGGGCGCGATCGGGTCCATCTCATGCGCCGTGTTCGATACGGCGCTGTCTTGCGCATCGTGCGCGGGCGAGGGGGTCAGCGGAGGGCTCCGGGGAGATTACTAAAGGGGCAGTCTAGCACGGACGGGCCCCGGCGTCACGCGCCCTGCCCGGCCGCGGGTCCGGCGGCCGCCGCGCCAGCCCGGATGGCGGTCGAGGAGCGATGGTTCAGCGGCGCGGTCAGATAGGTCCAGGCGGGGGCTTCCAGATGGGCCAGCAGTCGCGCGCGCGAGGCCGGAACGCGGGCGGCGGCGAAGCGGGCGGCGGCCGGGGCGGTGCGGCTGTCCAGCTCGGAACCGGGCCGGGCGACGACGGCGACGGGCATCATGCGCAGGATGTCGGTCCAGCCGCGCCAGTGGTGGAAGGTGGCGAGGTTGTCGGAGCCCATCAGCCAGATGAACCGCACGCCCGGATAGCGGGCGGTCAGGGCGCGCAGGGTGTCGATGGTCCACCGGGCGCCGATGCGGCTTTCGAAATCGGACACGACCATGGACGGGCCCGAGGCGGCGCGGGCGGCGGCGTCGCGGGCCGAGGCCATGCGCTCGGCGAGGGGGGCGCTGTCGCGGGCGTCCTTGAGCGGATTCTGCGGCGAGACCAGCCAGATCACCCGGTCCAGATCGAGACGGCGCAGGGCGGTCTCGGCGACGTGGGAATGGCCGTCGTGGGCCGGATTGAAGGAGCCGCCGAAGACGCCGACCTTCATCCCGGGCTGGAGGCCGAGGCCGTCGCGGAGGCCGCCGGGGCGGGGGCCGAACGCCCTCGGCGCGGGACCGGCATGGAAGAAGGACAAGGCGGGGGGCTCGCGAGGCTTATGCTCAGGAGTGAGCTAACACGGCGGCGGGGCCCTGTCGCGGGCGTTCAGCCGGGCTGTTTCTTGAAGGTGTCGCCGACTTCGGTCGCGTCCGGGCCGTCGGGGCCGGCGCTGCGGCGTTCGCGTTCGCCGTTGCGCCGGACGTCCGTCTCCGGGGTCGAGGCGTCGGGCTTGCCCAGCGGGATCGCGCCGTTGTCGTCGCGGCCATCAGTCTGGATCTTGTCGGTCATGCGAGGCTCCTTTGCCGAAGAAAGGGCCGGAAGCCGTCAGGTGTTCCCCTCCGCGCCTCAGGGCCGCGTCTGGCCCTTGCCGCGGATGACGTATTTGAAGCTGGTCAGCTGTTCGGCCCCAACCGGGCCGCGGGCGTGCAGGCGGTCGGTGGAGATGCCGATCTCGCCGCCGAAACCGAACTCGCCGCCGTCGGCGAACTGGGTCGAGGCGTTGGCGAGCACGATGCCGGCGTCGGCCTCGGCGAGGAAGCGTTCGATGGCGGCCTCGTCGGCGGCGACGATCGACTCGGTGTGGCCCGAGCCGTAGCGGGCGACGTGGTCGAGGGCGGCGTCGAGGCCGTCGACCACCTTCACCGCGAGGATCGGCTGGAGATATTCCGTCGACCAGTCGTCGTCATTGGCCGCTGTCGCCGTGGGGATCAGGGCGCGGCCGGCCGGGTCGGCGCGCAGCTCGCAGCCGGCTTCGGTCAGGTCGCCGGCGATCAGCGGCAGCAGGGCGTCGGCGACGGCCCGGTCGATCAGCAGGGTCTCGGCCGCGCCGCAGACCGAGACGCGACGCATCTTGGCGTTGACGACCACGGCGCGGGCCATGTCGGGATCGGCGCTGGCGTGGACATAGACGTGGTTGACGCCCTCGAGATGGCCGAGGACGGCGACGCGGGCCTCGCGCTTGACCCGTTCGACGAGGGAGCGGCCGCCGCGCGGGATCAGCAGGTCGATGGAGCCGTCGAGGCCGGTCAGGATATGGCCGACGGCGGCGCGGTCGCGGGTGGTCACGATCTGCACGGTGTCGGGCGACAGGCCGGCGCCCTCCAGCCCTTCGACGAGGGCGGCGTGGATGGCGAGGTTGGAGCGCAGGCACTCGGAGCCGCCGCGCAGGACCACGGCGTTGCCGGCCCGTACGGCGAGGGCGGCGGCGTCGGCGGTGACGTTGGGGCGGCTCTCATAGATGATGGCCAGCACCCCGATCGGGGTCCGGACGCGGGCGATGTCGAGGCCGTTCTCCGGCGTCCAGCGCGCCGTCTCGACGCCGACCGGGTCGGGAATGGCGGCGATCGACTCAAGGGCGGCGATGACGCCGTCCAGCCGTTTCGGGTCGAGGGCGAGGCGATCCATCATGGCCGGGGCCATGCCCTTGGCGCGGGCGTCGTCCAGATCGGCGACATTGGCGGACAGCACCTGATCGGCGCGCGCGCGCAGGGCCGAGGCCATGCCGGCGATGGCCTTCGTTCGCGTCTCCGGCCCGGCAAGGGCGAGGGCGCGGGCGGCGGCGCGGGCGTTGCGGCCCATGGCCGACATTTCGGTTTCGAGGGCGGAGTCGGCGGTCGGGGCGGGGGCGTCCTGGGTCATGGTCATCCTCTTAAGGTCGCCCTCATGGCCGAGGTTTCAAGTGGCGGCGGTCTCGCGCAGGGCCAGATCGTCGGCGTGAATCACCACCGGACCGCCGGCATAGCCGAGCGCCGCCTTCAGTCCGGCGGAGCGGACGCCGACGATTTTCGCGACGTCGTTGGCATCGTAGCGCGACAGACCGCGGGCGATCTCGACACCCTGCTCGTTGAAGATTTCGACCGGATCGCCCTTGCCGAAATCACCGTCGCTGGCGGTGATCCCGACGGCCAGCAGCGACTTGCCGCGGACCAGGGCGCGGGCGCAGCCCTTGTCGATGGTGATCCGGCCGCGGGTGGCGAGCGAGCCGCCGATCCACTGTTTGTAAGCGGCCTTCACCGTGGTGGCGGGGGCGATCAGGGTGCAGCGGCGGCCTTCCTCCAGCGTCGGGACGTTGCGCATCCGGGTGCGGCCCTGGGCGATCAGGGTGGCGCAGCCGGCCTCGGCGGCGATGCGCGCGGCCATCAGCTTGGTCGCCATGCCGCCCGTGCCGACCCCGGCCGCGGCGTTGGCGCCCGTGGCCATGGCCTCGATCTCGGGCGTGAGGGTCTCGATCCACGGGATGTGTTCGGCCTTGGGATCGCTGCGTGGATCGGCGGTGTAGAGGCCGTCGACGTCGGACAGCAGGATCAGCAGATCGGCGCTGATCATCTGGGCCACGCGCGCGGCCAGCCGGTCGTTGTCGCCGTATTTGATCTGGTCGGTGACGATGGTGTCGTTCTCGTTGACGATCGGCACCGCCCCCATGTCGAGCAGGGCGCCGACGGTGGCGCGGGCATTGAGCCAGCGGCGCCGCGTCTCGGTGTCGTCGCGGGTCAGCAGGATCTGGGCGCAGATGATGTCGTGCGGGTCGAACACCGACTCCCAGGCGTGCATCAGCATCGACTGCCCCGTGGCGGCGGCGGCCTGTTTCTTTTCCAGACCGGGGCCGCGCGCCCGGGCGCCCAGACGGCGTCGGCCGAGCGCCACCGCGCCGGAGGAGACGATGAGCACCTGTTTGCCGGCCGCCTGGAAGCCGGCGACGTCGGCGGCGAGGCTGCGCAGCCAGACGAGATCGACCGCATGGGTCTTGCTGTCCACCAGCAGGGACGAGCCGATCTTGATGACGATCCGTTCGGCGGCGGCGATGGTCGTGGCGGCGAGGGGCGGGCCGGAAAGGGTCACGGGGCCCAGCCTCCCGGCGTCTCCACCACGGTCTCGTCGGTTTCGGCGGGGGCGACCTCGCCGCGGTCGCGGCGCACCTCGGTCCAGGCGGCGCGCAGCAGGTCGGTGACGCCCTCGCCCGAGACGCCGGAGACCAGCATCGGCCGGCGGCCGGCGACGGCCTCCAGCTCGGCGGCCTTCTCCTCGCGCGCCTCGGGGGTCAGGGCGTCGATCTTGTTCAGCGCCAGCACCTCGGGCTTGTCGGCGAGGCCGGCGCCATAGGCCTCCAGCTCGTGGCGGATGATGCGATACGCCTTGACCACATCCTCATGGGTGCCGTCGATCAGATGGATCAGGCAGCCTGAACGCTCGACGTGGCCGAGGAAGCGGGTGCCGATGCCGGCCCCCTCATGGGCCCCCTCGATCAGGCCGGGGATGTCGGCGATGACGAAGCGCTCGGTGGTCGACAGGTCGACGACGCCGAGGTTGGGCACCAGGGTGGTGAAGGGATAGTCGGCGATCTTGGGCCGGGCGGCCGAGGCGGCGGCGAGGAAGGTCGACTTGCCGGCATTGGGCAGGCCGGCGAGGCCGACGTCGGCGATCAGTTTGAGCCGCAGCCAGATCCAGCGCTCCTGGCCCTCCTGGCCGGGGTTGGCGTAGGTCGGGGCCTGGTTGGACGGGCCCTTGAAGCGGACATTGCCCCAGCCGCCGTTGCCGCCCTTGAGCAGCA
>JAXHTU010000097.1:0-11938 GCA_034189955.1 Pseudomonadota bacterium
TGTTAAGTTTTGTCTCCGCGGGTTTGATTTGATTTTTTTATTTTCAGCTCGAATGATTTAATCAGGCGGGGAATTTTATATCCGGCCCGACCGGCCCAGCCGCGGGCGGAAAGGCCCGCCCGCCCGGACCGGACTGAACGACCGGACCGACCTGACCGGCCCATTCGCCCGGCTCCCGCGGAGCCGGAGCGGCTGATCCTCCCGGGCCAGGAGGTCCAGACACGCCCGGCCCGCCCGCGGTCCGAGCGTCGCGAGGACCGTCAGGAGCGCAGGCAGGAACGGCGCGAGGACCGGCCCGGCCGCACCGACCGGCCGGACAACCGCGATGAACGCCGCGAGAACCGGCAGGAGCGGCGCGAGGACCGTCAGAACCGCCCTGACCGTCCCGATCGTCCGAACCGCCCGGACCGTCCGAGCCGCCCGGATAACCGGGACGACCGGCGGGAATACCGCCAGGATCGCCGGGAGGACCGCCGGGAGGACCGGCAGGAACGCCGCCAGGATCGACGCGAGTACCGCGAGTTCCGCCAGCGCTTCAACGCCGACGCCTGGCGGCGCGACTGGAACCGGCGGCACGGTCACGACTGGTGGCGCCACGACCGGCGCTTCCGGGGCTTCAGCGGCGTCCGCATCGGCTTCTATTTCGCGCCGGGCCACGGCTATTACAGCGTGCCGCGCAGCCACTGGGGCCAGCGCTATCATGTCGGGCAAACCCTGCCGTCGATCTTCTGGCGTTACAGCCTCGACGACTGGCGGACCTACGGCCTCGGCTATCCGCCCGAGGGCACACGCTGGGTGCTGGTCGACAATCACATCTATCTGATCGACCGGTACGACGGCTACATCATCGACGTCGTCTACGACGCCTGGCGCTGGTGACCGCGCAGTGCACGGATGAAGCGCCGGCCGATCGACCGATCGGCCGGCGCCGTACCCTTTGACTGCGAGGTTGCAGCCGCCTCCGGCTCGCGTCAGAACCGGCGCATGAGCGATGCGGCGATCAGCGACACGACCACCGGGGAAGAGGTCCCCTCCTCCCGCGCGCCCCAGCTGGAGCTGTCGGAGGCCCTGCTCGCCTCGCCGACACGTTTTTTCAATCGGGAGATTTCCTGGCTGAAGTTCAACGGCCGGGTGCTCGAGGAGGCGGCCAATCCGGCCCACCCGCTGCTGGAGCGGCTGCGCTTCCTGTCGATATCGGCCAACAATCTGGACGAATTCTTCATGACCCGCGTGGCCGGCCTCAAGGGTCAGGTGCGCGAGCGGGTCCGGGTCCTGTCGGCCGACGGTCTGACCGCCGCCGAGCAGCTGGAGAACGTCAGCCTCGCCGCCGGGCGGCTGATGGACGAGCAGCAACGCCGCTGGCGCAGGCTGCGAAAGGAACTGGCCGCCGCCGGCATCGAGGTGGTCGATCCGCAGAAGATCAACCGGACCGAACGCGAACGTCTGGAGCCGGAGTTCCTGAACCAGCTGTTCGCCATCCTGACGCCGATGGCCATCGACCCGGCGCATCCGTTCCCCTTCCTGCCGAACCTCGGCTTCTCGCTGGCCCTCAAGCTGCGGCGGCGCTCCGACAACCGGATGCTCTACGCCCTGGTCCCGGTGCCGACCCAGGTGAAGCGGTTCTGGCCGCTGGCCACCGACGGGCGCTCCAAACCGGGCCGCAAGCGCTACCTGGCGCTGGAGGGGCTGCTGATGCTCTTCATCGATCACCTGTTTCCGGGCTGCGATGTGCTGGAGCACGGCGTCTTCCGCCTGATCCGCGACTCGGACATCGAGATCGAGGAAGAGGCCGAGGACCTCGTCATGGAGTTCGAGGAGGCGCTGAAACAGCGCCGCCTGGGGTCCGTGGTGCGCATCAAGATCGAGGCGTCGATGCCGGAAGACCTGCGCACCTTCATCACCAACGAGCTGGCCGCCGCGCCGCAGGACATCGTTCTGGTCGACGGCATGCTGGGTCTGGCCCAGGTCTCGGACATCATCCCGAGCGGCCACCCGGATCTGAAATTCCCCGGCTATGAGCCCCGCTATCCGGAGCGGGTGCGCGACCATGGCGGCGATATCTTCGCCGCCGTCCGCGAGAAGGACATGTTGATCCACCACCCGTTCGAGAGCTTCGACGTGGTGGTCCAGTTCCTGCGCCAGGCGGCCCGCGATCCCAACGTCATCGCCATCAAGCAGACCCTTTACCGGACGTCACGCGACAGTCCGATCGTCGCGGCCCTGATCGAGGCGGCCGAGAACGGCAAGAACGTCACCGCCCTGGTCGAGCTGAAGGCCCGGTTCGACGAAGAGGCCAATCTGAAATGGGCCCGCGCCATGGAGCGGGCCGGGGTCCACGTCGTCTTCGGCTTCGTCGAGTACAAGACCCACTGCAAGCTGAGCGTCGTGGTGCGGCGCGAGGGCGAGGGGCTGAAGACCTACTGCCATTTCGGCACCGGCAACTACCATCCGGTGACGGCGCGGGTTTACACCGACCTGAGCCTGTTCACCTGCAATCCGGTGCTCGCGCGGGACGCCTCGCGCGTGTTCAACTACATCACCGGCTACGCCACCCCGGACGAGCTGGAGGCGCTGGTCGTCTCGCCGCTGAACATGAAGTCGACGCTGATCGATCTGATCGGCGCCGAGATGGCGGCGGCGGCCAAGGGCAAGCCGGCCGCCATCTGGGCCAAGATGAACTCGCTGGTCGATCCGGAAGTCATCGACGCCCTGTACCGCGCCAGCCAGTGGGGCGTGCGCATCGAACTGGTGATCCGCGGCATCTGCTGTCTGCGACCCGGGGTCGTCGGCCTGTCGGAGAATATCCGGGTCAAGTCGATCGTCGGTCGCTTCCTCGAGCATAGCCGCATCGTCGCTTTCGCCAATGGCCGCGATCTGCCGCACGACAAGGCGAAGCTGTTCATCTCGTCCGCCGACTGGATGTCGCGAAACCTCAACCGCCGCGTCGAGCTGATGACGCCGGTCCTCAACGCCACGGTGCACGACCAGGTGCTGGACCAGATCATGGTCGCCAACCTGAAGGACGACGCCCAGAGCTGGGCGCTGGACGCCGATGGCGACTACCGGCGGGTGACGCCGGCCGACCCCGAGCGACCTTTCTCGGCGCACAGATATTTCATGACCAACCCCAGCCTGTCCGGCCGCGGTCGCAAGGTGAAGACCCTGCCGGGCCAGCTCAGCTACGAGCCTTCACGGAAGAAGCGCTGATGCCCGAGGCCATGACCGCGGCGTTCGGACCGCCGCGCGAGTTCGCCGCCATCGACATCGGCTCCAACTCCGTTCGCCTGGTGCTGTACCGGCTGGAGGGCCGCGCGGTCTGGACGGTGTTCAACGAAAAGGTCCTGGCCGGCCTCGGCCGCGACCTCGGCGCCACCGGACGGCTGTCGGAGGACGGCGCGGCCCTGGCCCTGACGGCGCTGAAGCGGTTCGCGGCGGTGATCGACGGAGTCCGGCCCGCCCGCACCTTCGTCGCGGCCACGGCGGCGGTGCGCGAAGCCACCGACGGTCAGGCCTTTTGCGAGCGGGTGGCGGCCGAGACCGGCCTGATCATCCGCGTGCTGTCGGGCGAGGAAGAGGCGCGCTACGCCGCCCTCGGCGTCATCGCGGGGATGCCGACGGCGCGGGGCGTGGTCGGCGACCTGGGCGGCGCAAGCCTGGAGCTGGTCCGCATCGGCGACGAGGGCCTCGGACGCGGCGTCACCCTGCCGCTGGGGCCGTTCTCGCTGTCCAACGACGGGCCGTTCGACGCCGCGAGGCTGCGCGAGACCGTGGCCGCACGGCTCAAGCCCGTCGGCGATTTCAAGACAGACACCCTCTATGCCGTGGGCGGGGCGTGGCGGACGCTGGCCCAGGTCCATATGGGTCATACACGCTATCCGCTGCACATCGTGCACCAGTACGTGATGGAAGCCGGCGAGGCCCGCGACATCGCCCGGTTGGTGGCGCGGTCCTCGCGCGCCTCGCTGGAGAGCTGGAAGGGGTTGTCGAAGAAGCGGGCGGAAACCCTGCCGCAGGCGGCCCTGGTGCTGGAAGGCCTGATCGAACGGCTCGGCCTCGAGCGGATCGTCCTGTCCGCCTGGGGGGTGCGCGAAGGCCTGCTGTATGAGGCCCTGGACGAGGAGACGGTGGCGGCCGATCCCCTGCTGGCGGGCTGCACGGCCCTCGGCGCGCGACAGGGCATATCGCCGGGCCTGCCGGGGGCCCTGTTCGGCTGGATCCAGCCCATCATCGCCGCCCTGCCCGAGGCCTTCGGCCGCGAGCGCGACCAGACGCTGGCGGACGCCGTCTGCCGGCTGGCCGATCTGGGCGCGCGCCTGCACCCCGATCACCGGGTCGAACTGGCCTTCGATCAGGTGCTGCGAGCGCCGGTCCCCGGCCAGACCCATGCCGAGCGGGCCTGGCTGGCGACGGCCGTGAACGCCCGGTACGGCGGGGGAACAGGGACCCCCGAGCCGGACACCGTCGAGCGCCTGTTGACGGAAGACCAGCGTACCGGAGCCCGCGCCCTGGGTCTGGCCATCCGGCTGGCCTGCGATCTGTCCGGTCGGGCGCCGCAGTTGCTGGTCAATGCGCATCTGGCCGTGTCCGGGGGCGCGCTGGTGCTGAGCGCGTCGGACGGTTACGCCGATGTGCTGCTGGGCGAGCAGACCCGGCGGCGCGGCAAGGCCCTGGCCGAGGCCATGGGCCTGAAGCTGGATATCCGCAACGGCGGCTGAGACTCAGTCGCCCATCCACCACGTCAGACGGACGTCGCTCGCGGTCTGTCCGCCGGCGGTGAGCGCGCCGGTCAGAACGACGCCGTCGCCGCCCAGATTGCGTCGGGCCGTGGCCAGGGCGCCCTGGTCCAGTCGGCCGTCGAAGACCACCCGGCCGAGCTCCGGCGCGCGGCCCTCGAAATGGACGGCGGTGTCGGTCACCGAATAGCGGTCGGGCTGAACCCGAATCGTGACGCCCGTCGCCTCGCCGGTCCCGGCCGCAGTGTCCGGGGCGCCGCCGGCCACGAACCGGAGCGTCATCGGCCCCATCGATCCGTCCTGCGCGCGTTCGAAATCGGCGGGCTGGCCGAGGAACAGCTGCTCGAGCGTCCAGTCGCCGACGCGCACGGGCGTCACCGGCCGGTAGTAGCCCGACAGGTCGGCGGTCGCCGTGTAGCGGGCGGCGGCGGGAGCCGGCGCGGGCGAGGCCGCCCGGTCGCAGGCCGCGACCGCCAGCGCTGTCAGGATCGCGGCGCCGGCGAGATACCTCAGCGGTTCAGCCCGCGGTCGAGGGCGCGGAAGCCGGCGATCGACAGTTCCGTGGCGCTGATGAAGACCGACGGGGTGATGGTCTCGAAATCATCCGACGGGCGATGATAGTCGGGATGGAAGTCGACGCCGAAATACAGGAACGGCACCTGGGCGCGGTGGAAGGCGGCGTGGTCGGAGGAATTGACCCAGTTATTGTCGCCGGTGTCCTGCGGGCTGTCCTTGCCGAAGGCGAGGGCCACCGCGCCATTGGCCGGAATGGTCTCCAGCAGCGGGCGGAAGGTCGGGTGCTGATACGTGCCGGTGACCCACAGCTTGCCGTCGGTCTCGGCCCGGGCGGTCATGTCGAAATTCAGGTTCATGGCGATCGACGCCAGCGGCACCGGCGGGGCCTCGACGAAATGCTTCGCCCCCAGCAGACCGCGCTCCTCGCCGTCCAGGGCGACGATCAGCACGCTGTGCTCGGGCGCCTGGCGCTTCAGGTCGGCGGCGAGAGCCAGCATGGTGGCGACGCCCGAAGCGTTGTCGTCGGCGCCGTTGAAGACCTGGCCGTCGTTGACGCCGACGTGGTCGTAGTGGGCGGTGACGACGATGTATTTGTCGGTCACCCGGGTTCCCGGGATGAGGCCGAGCACGTTGACGCCATTGAAGGTCTTCGGCCCCTCGCGGGTCCGGCCCTGCATCTCCCACGGCTGTTCGCGGCCCATGGCGGGGGCGGCGACGCCCAGCGCTTCCAGCCGGCCGACGATATAGGCCCGGGCCAGGGCGCCGCCCGGCGCGCCGGTGTCGCGGCCCTGCATGTCGTCGGCGGCGAGGATGCGGACGTCCTCCAGCAGCTGGGCGTGCATGGCCGACGGCTGCGGCGCGAGCGGCGCCTGCGGCGTCACGGCTGTTTCGCAGGCGCTGAGCAGCAGGACCGCGGCCAGCGGCGAAAGGGCGGCGAGGCGAAGGTGGCGCATGGGGACTCCCTGAGATCGGCGGACGCTAGCAGGCCGGGGCGGCGGCGTCAGATTAACGTCCTGTCATGGGACGGGAAACGAGCGCGGCCTCGCGGCGTTCGCCCCGGGTGGTAGAAGGCGGTTGAAGACTATGGAGCGGACCCGATTCCCATGACCGACACCGCCGTCGATCAGCTGACCGAAGCCGCGGCCCGGGACGAGTTCACCCGGCTGACCGCCGCCCTGGCGCATCACGACGCCCTGTATCACGGCCAGGACGCGCCGGAGATTTCGGACGCGGATTATGACGCGCTGAAGCGGCGGGCGCTGGAGATCGAGAGCCGCTTCCCCGAACTGACCATGGCTGATTCGCCGTCTCAGGTGGTCGGGGCGGCGGTGTCCGGCCAGTTCAGCGAGGTGCGCCATGGCGTGCCGATGCTGTCGCTGGACAACGCTTTCGACGCCGGCGAGGTGGCGGACTTCGAAGCGCGCATCCGGCGGTTCCTCAAGCTGCCCGCCGACGAACACATCGCCTTCGTCGCCGAGCCCAAGATCGACGGCCTGTCGGCCAGCCTGCGCTATGAGGACGGGGTGCTGGTGCGCGGCGCGACGCGGGGCGACGGCCGGACCGGCGAGGACGTCACCGCCAATCTGCGGACCCTCGACGACATTCCCGAACGCCTGACCGGCAAGGGTTGGCCGGCGGTGATCGAGGTGCGGGGCGAGGTCTACGCCCCCAACGACGCCTTCGACGCCTTCAACGCCGCGGCCGAGGCGGCGGGGACGCGGACCTACGCCAATCCGCGCAATTTCGCCGCCGGCTCGCTGCGCCAGAAGGACCCGACCATCACGGCGAAGCGGCCGCTGCGCTTCTTCGCCTACGCCTGGGGCGAGGTCTCGGCGCCGTTCGCCCAGACCCAGTGGGAGGCGCTGCAGGCGCTGCGGTCGTGGGGTTTCCCGGTCAACGAGCGCTCGCAGCGGGTCGAGGACGCGACGGGCCTGATGGCGTTGTACGACGGGTTGCAGGCCGACCGGGCGACGCTGGGCTATGACATCGACGGGGTGGTCTACAAGGTCGACCGGCTGGACTGGCAGGACCGGCTGGGCTTCGTCGCCCGCACGCCGCGCTGGGGCATCGCCCACAAGTTTCCGGCGCAGCAGGCGCAGACGGTGCTGGAAGGCATCGACATCCAGGTCGGTCGGACGGGGTCGCATACGCCGGTGGCGCGGCTGCATCCGGTCACGGTCGGCGGGGTAGTGGTGCGCAACGCCACCCTGCACAACGCCGACGAGATCGCCCGGCTGGACGTGCGGCTCGGCGACACCGTCACCCTGCAGCGCGCCGGCGACGTGATCCCGCAGATCCTCGGCGTGGTCGACCCGGACCGGCCGGGGCGCGGCGAGCCGTGGGCGTTTCCGCACGAGTGCATCTGCCCGCTGAAGACGGCGCTGGTGAAGGAGACCAACGCCTCGGGCGTCGAGTCGGTGGTGCGGCGCTGCACCGGGGAGCTGGCCTGCCCGTTCCAGCGCATCGAGCACCTCAAGCATTTCTGCAGCCGGCGGGCCTTCGACATCGAGGGGCTGGGCGAGAAGCAGCTGGTCGCCTTCCACGAGCGGGGCTGGATCAACCAGCCGGCGGATATCTTCCGGCTGGCGCGGGACGCGGAGAAGCTGGACGCGCTGCGGGCCGAGGACGGCTATGGCGAGACCAGCGTGCGCAATCTGGTCGCGGGGATCGAGGCGCGGCGCACCATCGCGCTGGACCGGTTCATCTACGGCCTCGGGGTGAGGGACATCGGCGAGCAGACCTCGATCGTGCTGGCCCGGGCGTTCGGCAGCTGGTCGGCGTTCGAGGCCGCCTGCCTCGCGGCGGCGGAGGGCATTCCGAGCGAGAACTGGGTGCGGCTGAACGAGGCGCATGCGGTGTCGCCGCGCGTGGTCGCCCTTCTCGCCGGGGCCTCGCCGCCGGAGGCGGATCCGTGGCCCGAGGCGCCGATCGACCAGAAGATCGCTCTCGCCTTCCCCGGCCTGGCCGCCCCGGCGCGACGGGGGCTGGCGACCCTGGCGGACGACTGGGCCGGGCTGGTCCGGCTGGCCGAGGTGGCGCGGTGCGAGGGGCCGTCCGAGGGTCTGGGCCAGATCGCCGGGGTGTCCGGGGTCGGGCCGGTGGCGGCGCGGGCGCTGGCGCTGTTCTTCCGCGAGACGCACAACCGGGCGATGGTCGAGGCGTTGGTGGCGGAACTGGACGCCATCGAGGACGCGGAGAAGCCGAAGTCCGACACCGCCGTCGCCGGCAAGACCGTGGTCTTCACCGGCGCGCTGGAGCGGTTCACGCGGGACGAGGCCAAGGCGCGGGCGGAGTCGCTGGGGGCGAAGGTCTCGGGGTCGGTGTCGAAGAAGACGGACTATCTGGTCGCCGGGCCCGGGGCCGGGTCGAAGATGGCCGAGGCGCTGAAGCACGGCGTTCAGGTGCTGACCGAGGACGAGTGGCTGGCCCTGATCGGCGGCTAGCGGTTCAGGGCCGAGCGGGCGGCCTCGGCGTAGCGGTGGCCCGACGCGGCGCCCTTGGGGAAGACGGCGTCGATGCGGGCGAGCTCTTCGGCCGTCAGGGTCAGGTCGACGGCGGCGACGTTCTCCTCCAGCGTGCGGATGCGGCGGGTGCCGGGGATGGGGACGAGGTGCGGCCCTTGCGCCAGCACCCAGGCGAGCGCCAGTTGCGCCGCCGTGACGCCCTTGTCGGCGGCGATGCCTTTGACCGCCTCGACGAGGTCGAGGTTCTTCTGGAAATTCTCGCCCATGAAGCGCGGATTGGCGCGGCGGAAGTCGTCGGGCGCGAGGTCGTCGACCGACTTGATCTCGCCCGAGAGGAAGCCGCGGCCGAGCGGGCTGTAGGGCACGAAGCCGACGCCCAGCTCTTCGCAGACGGCGAGCAGTTCGTCCTCGGGCTCGCGGCTCCACAGCGAATATTCGGTCTGCAGGGCGGTGATCGGATGCGCAGCGTGGCCGCGTCGGAGGGTCTCGGGCGCGGCCTCCGACAGGCCGAGGAAGCGGACCTTGCCCTCGGTCACCAGTTCGCCCATCGCGCCGACGGTGTCCTCGATCGGCGTGTCGGGGTCGACGCGGTGCAGGTAGTAGAGGTCGACGTGGTCGACGTTGAGCCGTTTCAGGCTGCCCTCGATGGCGCGGCGGACGTTGGCCGGCGAGCCGTCGACGGTCAGGGCGGACCGGTCGGCGTTGTAGCCGATGCCGAATTTCGTGGCGATGAAGGCCTGATCGCGCCGGCCGGCGAGGGCCTTGCCGAGCTGGATCTCATTGGTGTGGGGGCCGTACATCTCGGCGGTGTCGAACAGGGTGACGCCGAGGTCGAGGGCGCGGTGAATCACCGCCGTCGCCTGCCCCTCGTCGGACGGCTGGCCGTAGAAGGCCGCCATGCCCATGCAGCCGAGGCCGATGGCGGAGACTTCGGGGCCGGCCTTGCCGAGACGACGGGTTTTCATGGGAGCGCTCCTGCGACGGGTACGCCAGAGGTCGGGGCGGCGAGCGGGTTTCGCAAGGCCCGGCCTCGCGAGATCACAGCGGCGCGCAGGCCGCCTCGAGCCACGCCTTCGCCTCCCCGTCCAGCAGCGGCCCGACCCGGGCCAGGGTCTCGGCGTGATAGGCGTCGACATAGGCGCGCTCGTCCGGCGTCAGCAGGGCGACGTCGATCAGCTTGCGGTCCAGCGGGGCGAAGGTCAGCTGTTCGAAGCCGTGCATCGGCCGCTCGCCGCCGGGGATGGCGGTCGGCTCGGTGACCACCTGCAGGGTCTCGATGCGGATGCCCCAGTGGCCCTCGCGGTAGTAGCCCGGCTCGTTCGACAGGATCATGCCGGTCAGCAGCGGCTGGCTGTTGGGGGCCTTGGCGATGCGCTGCGGGCCTTCGTGGACGCCGAGATAGGAGCCGACGCCGTGGCCGGTGCCGTGGTCGTAGTCGAGGCCGGCCATCCACATCGGCAGGCGCGCCAGGGCGTCGAGCTGGTGGCCGGTGGTCCCGGCCGGGAAGCGCACCACGGCCATGGCGATGTGGCCCTTGAGCACGAGGGTGAACATGCGGCGCTGGTCGGCGGTCGGTGCGCCGACGGCCATGGTGCGGGTGACGTCGGTGGTGCCGTCCAGATACTGGCCGCCGCCGTCGACCAGCAGCAGGGAGCCCTGCTCGATGCGGCGGATCTTGTCGCCGACCGGCTTGTAGTGCGGCAGGGCGCCGTTGGGGCCGGCCCCGGCGATGGTGTCGAACGACAGGTCCTGCAGGGCGCCGGTGGCCTCGCGGAAGGACTCCAGCTTCTCGGCGATCTCGCGCTCGCTCGGCAGGGTCTGCTGCGCCGTCGTATCGACCCAGTGGAGGAAGCGGCTGAGGGCGGCGCCGTCGCGGATGTGGGCCTGGCGCGAGCCCTCGATCTCGACCGGATTCTTGCAGGCGCGCGGCAGGGTGCAGGGGTCCTGACCGCGCACGACCGTCGCCCCGGCGGCGTCGAGCCGGTCGAAATACCAGGCGGCGGACTGGCCGGGATCGATCAGCACCGCCTGCCCGGACAGGGCGTCAATCGCCGCCGGGAGGGCGTCGGGCGTCTCCAGCGTGACGGCGTCGCCAAGCCAGGCCGGCAGGGCGTTGGTGACCTTGCGCGGATCGAGGAACAGCCGCGCCGTCCCGTCGGCGCGGACGATGGCCTGGGACAGCGGCAGGGGCGTGCGGATGACGTCGCCGCCCCGGATATTGAACAGCCAGGCGATCGAGGAGGGCGCGGTCAGGATGGCGGCGTCGGCGCCGACGTCGGCGATGGCCCGGCCGATGCGGGCGCGTTTCGCGGCGCTGGTCTCGCCGCTGTAGCGGTCGTCATGCGGAACCACGGGGGCGGTCGGTTGCTGCGGGCGGTCGTCGCCCCAGGCCAGGTCGACGGGGTTGGCCTCGACCGGCTTGAGCACGGCGCCGGCCTTCTTCGCCGCGCGCTGCAGCCCGGCGAGGGCGTCGGGGCTGTGCAGGCGCGGGTCGTAGCCGATGGTCGCGCCTTTCGGCGCCTGCTCCAGCCAGGCGGCGAGGCCGTTGTTCTCGAGCGACAGGATGTCGAACAGGGCCGCGTCGACCTGGGCCCGGACCTGGACGGTGTAGCGGCCGTCGGCGAAGACCGCGGCGCGGTCGGTCAGGACGGCGCCGGCCCCGGCCGAGCCGGTGAAGCCGGTCAGCCAGGCGAGGCGGTCGTTGGCCTCGGGCAGATATTCGTTCTGGTGCTCGTCCTCATGCGGGACCAGCAGGCCGTCGAGGCCCTGTTCGGCCATCTTCGCGCGGACGCGGGGCAGGTGTTGGGCCCCGAAGGACGGATGGGTGGTTTCGTCGAAGGACTGGCGCATGGGGGGTAGATAGACGGTGTGGCGGCGGATGGGGAGAAGCAGGCACGATTCTTCGCCGCTTCAGGGAAGCGGTCGGGGAGAGTGCGGGGCGACCGGGCCTCGCCCGGTGCATGTGGTTTTACCGTTTCGACGAGACAGATCGCCCCGCGCAGTCGTTTTCCACACGACCCTCCGGCTGGCGGCCCGCTTTAGGCCTTACCGGATCGGGATGGAGCCATTGCTGGACCCCGCCCCGGGTCGGACATGACCGCATCTAGCGGCATCGGCCCGATCCTCAAGCCGCGCGGCGAGCAAGCGGGCAGGATCCATCCCTGCCCTCGAGGACCCCCGGACTCTCCATCGCCCGGGCTTCATCGCTCGACCACAGCCCGCCGC
>JAXHTU010000098.1:0-11807 GCA_034189955.1 Pseudomonadota bacterium
GATCGCGCTCTCCGCCGTGGTCGGCGGCGGCTGGGTGATCGCGCTGGCGCATCCGCTCTTCCTCGGCGTCGGCCTCGACCTGCCCGGCGTTCTGGCCCTGCCGGGCCTTCTGGCGTTGATGCTGATCCGGCCGCTGAGCCCGGAGCGGGGCCTGATCCGCCCCTGGCTGATGGCGGCGCTGGCGGTGCTGGCGCTGGGCGCCGCCGTCTCCTTCACCGCGCGGATCGCCGAGCCCGCCGCCGTCCCCGCCGCCTCCGACGGAGCCTGAGATGACCCCGCCCCTCTATCTCGACGACCTTCACGTCGGTCAGACCTTCACCACCGGCTCGCTCACCGTCAGCGCCGAGGAGATCAAGGCCTTCGCCCGCCAGTACGACCCCCAGCCCTTCCACCTCGACGAGGCCGCGGCGCGGGACAGCCTGTTCGCCGGCCTCGCCGCCAGCGGCTGGCACACGGCGGCGCTGAGCATGCGGCTGCTGGTCGAGGGCCTGCCGTTCGCCGGGGGTCTGGTCGGCGTCGGCGGCGAGACCACCTGGCCGCGTCCGACCCGGCCCGGCGACGTGCTGACGGTGCATGTCGAGGTGCTGGAGATCACCCCGTCGAAATCCCGCCCCGACCGCGGCATGGTCCGCACCCGCAACGAGACCCGCAACCAGAACGGCGAGCCCGTGCAGATCTCCACCCTCGGCATCGTCGCCTGGCGCCGGCCTGCGTGAGGCTGGAAGGTTCATCACAACGAACACGACGGAAGGCACAACGGAGACGACGAGACCGGAGCCGGCTCGTCGTCGGTTCATTCTCGGAAAGATGTGATCGCGGCGTACGCCGCATTCTCCAGTCCCGACGGAGGCGACCCTGTCCCCGTCCTCCGCTCAGGTCCCGTCGTGCCCGTCGTGACCCCGTTGTGCCCGTTGTGATGAACCGCCGACCCGCCGCCGCTCAGCCCCCGTCGGTCCACACCGTCTTGTACAGGTCGAACCGGCGGTCCCGCAGGTTCCGCACCGTCCCCTGCGACTTGGCCCAGGCCAGGTCGGACAGGTCGAGGTCGGCCACCGTCACCGTCTCCACATTCTCCGACGCCTCCGCCGCGACGCCGTCCCGCGCGAACGGGAAGTCGCACGGCGTCAGGATGCAGGACTGGGCGTACTGGATGTCCATGTTCTCGACATTGGGCAGATTGCCGACGTTGCCCGACAGAATGACGTAGCACTGGTTCTCGATGGCCCGCGCCTGAGAGCAGTAGCGCACCCGCAGATAGCCCTGCCGGTTGTCGGTGCAGAACGGCACGAACAGCAGCCGCGCGCCCTCGTCGACCAGCCGCCGCGCCAGTTCCGGGAACTCCGAGTCATAGCAGATCAGCACCCCGATCGGGCCGCAGTCGGTCGGGATGGCGTGCACCCGGTCGCCGCCCTTGATGTTCCACCAGTGGCGCTCGTTCGGCGTCGGGTGGATCTTCTCCTGCTCGTGCACCGAGCCGTCGCGCAGGAAGACATAGGCGACGTTCTGGATGTCGCCGTCCTCGGTCCGGGTCGGGTGGGAGCCGCCGATGATGTTGATGTTGTACTCGACCGCCAGCTTGCGCATCGCCTCGACGAAGCGGGGCGTGTAGCGGGTCAGGGCCTCGATCGACTCGACCGGCGTCAGCTTCTTCTTCTCCAGCGACAGCAGTTGCAGGGTGAACAGCTCCGGAAACACCACGAAGTCCGAGCGGTAGTCCGAGGTCACGTCCACGAAATATTCGATGTTGGAGATGAACTCCTCGAAGCTGGCGACCTTGCGGGCCTGCAGCTGCACCGTCGCCACCCGCACCGTCTCCTTGACCGCGAAGGCCGCGCCCCGGCCGTGCGTCTCGGCATAGTAGGGGTTGCGCCAGACCATGTGCGCCGCATGGCCCATCGAGGCCGTGTCCGAGCTCAGATAGTTCTCCAGCACCCCGATCGGCTCGAAGCCGCCGCGCATGTGGAAACCGATCACCGGATCGTTCAGCTTGCGCGCCGTGACCGCGTCCAGATACTCCCGCGCGTCCGGATAGGCCGCCTTGCGCCGCGCCAGACCCGGCATCCGCCCGCCGAAGACGATGCCGCGCAGGTTCTGCGCCTCGCACAGGTCGCGCCGGGCATCGTACAGCCGCTGGCCGATCCGCAGCCGGCGGCGGTCCGGATCGACGCACACCTCCATGCCGTAGAACCAGTCGCCGACGGGATCGTGCCGCGCGGCGTAGCCGCCGCCGGTGATCTGGGTCCAGGTGTGCGGCGCCATCGCCGTGGCCTCGTCGATGCGGAAGCCCGCGGCGTAGCCGACGATCTCGTCGGCGTATTCGACCACGAACTGGCCGTCCGGGAAGGCGGCGATCTGACCGCGCAACATCCCCGGCGTATAGGCCGGCATGTCCTTGTAGACCTTGGCCACGAGGGCGGAGATGGCGGTCACATCGCCGAGTTTGGCGTTGCGGATGGAGAGGACGGCGGGCTTGGAGGGTTTGGTCATGGCCCCTCAACGCATGGCGAAGCTTGGGGATCAAATCCTTTCGACGGCTTCCCGCGAACGAGACCCCGCGATCAACGGGCCCGCAGGGTGGCCGCAACGCGCTCGTTGGCGATCAGGGCGGCGACGCCGGTCAGGGCGCTGGCGACCGGCACGATCAGCAGGCCGAGACCCAGTGTGTTGGTCAGTCCCTCCGCGGCGGCGGCGTCGCTGACCGCGCCGACGATGACGGGGCCCAGCGCCGGACCCAGCAGGCCGGACCCGATCATCATCAGGCTGGTCGCCATGGCCTGTTTGCCCGGCCCCGCCACCAGATGCGCCGCGCCGAAGGCCCAGGGCAGCAGCAGGGCGAAGGAGAACATGGTCGGCACGAACAGGACGATCGACATCCATCCCACCGGCGCGAACAGGCCCGCGGCGGTGGTCACCGCCGAAACCAGCAGCAACCAGCCCGGCGGACCGATGATGCGGCTCCGTCCCGAGCGCACGGCGCGGTCGAACCCCCGACCGCCCAGCAGCGCCCCGACGATCCCGAGGCCGCCTTGCAGCAGGCCGAAGGACAGGCCGACCTCGCCGGCCGTAAACCCGTGGGTCCGGATCAGGAACGGCGCCGAGAAGGCGTAGAAGGGCACGGAGGCGAAGCCGATCGCCACGGCCGCCATGAACAGCCAGCGGAAACCCGGCGCGGCCATCAACCGCAGGGCCTCGCGCATGAAGGGAACCCGATCCGCCTCGGTCGGCGCGCGGGCCCGCGTCGGCCGGATGACCAGCACCGCCAGCGCCAGAACCAGGCCGCCCAGCGCCCCCGCTCCGATCAGGGCGGTGCGCCAGCCGACGCTGTCGGCCATGGCCCCGCCGGCGGCGAAACCGACCATGGTGCCCAGCGGAATGCCCATGGAGAACAGGCCGAGCGCCAGACCGCGCCGCTCGGGCCGCACCTGGCGGGCGATCAGCGCATGCCCCGCCGGCATGCCCCCGGCCTCGCCGAAGGCGACGCCGAAACGCGTCAGCGCCAGGATCACGAAGCTGGCCGCCAGCCCGCCCAGCGCCGTCATCACGCTCCAGACCAGCAGACACCCCAGCAGCACCAGTCGGGGCGAGCCCCGGTCCGACAGCCGGGCCAGGGGCAGGGACAGCAGGGTGTAGCACACCGCGAAGGCGGCCCCGGTCAGCAGGCCGATCTGGGTGTCGCTGAGCCCCAGGTCGGTCTTGATCGCCTCGGCCAGGATGAAGGGCAGGATGCGGTCGATCTGGCTGACCGCGCTGATCAGCAGCAGCACGGCCAGCAGGGCCCAGAGCCGCCATCCGCTGGCGTATTCGGCGGGCCCGGCGGCGGCGGCGCTCATGACGTCGCCCCGAAGCGCGCGCCGGTCAGTTCTTCGGACACGGCCCACAGCCGGGCGCAGGCCGCCTCGTCCAGCGCCGGGCCGGGAATCCGCGCCTCCGTCGGAAAGCCGTTCAGTTCCGCGAAGCCGTCGGGACCGTAGTAGGCCCCGCCCTCGGCTTCCGCGGCCGTCGCGGCGAACAGTTGCGGCAGGGCCCCCTGCGGCACGGGCTGGAACATGAACCACAACAGGCCGCGCATCGTTCGGCGCACGCCGCTCGGACCGCCCGGCGTGTTGTACAGCAGTCCGGTGCGCGAGACGCCGGGGTGGGCCGCGACGCTCGTCACGTCCCATCCGTGGGCGAGGCTGCGTCGCTGCAGTTCCAGGGCGAACATCAGGCACGCCAGCTTGGATCGGGCGTAGACCGGCATCGGCCGATAGCCGCGTTGCGCCTGAAGGTCCGAAAAGTCGAGCCGCCCCTGTCGCGCCGCGATGCTGGACACGGTCACGACCCGGGCCTGACCGGCGTTCACCAGCAGCGGCAGCAACTGGGCCGTCAGGGCGAAATGGCCGAGATGGTTGGTGCCGAACTGCAGCTCGAACCCGTCCGCCGTCTCCATCCGGCGCGGCGGCGACATGACCCCCGCGTTGTTGACCAGCAGGTCCACCACGTCCGTCTGGCTCCGCAGTCGCGCCGCCAGGGCGGAGACCGAGGCGAGGCTGTCCAGATCTACGGGCTCGAACCGGACGGCGGCGGACGGGATCTCGGACTGGATGCGGGCGACCGCCTCCGCGCCCTTGTCCGGATTGCGGCTGGCCATGACGACCTGCGCGCCGGCGCGGGCCAGTTCCCGCGCGGTCTCGAAGCCCAGGCCGGCGGCGCCGGTGACGACGGCGATCCTGCCTCTCTGGGGTGGAATGTTCGCGGCGGTCCATCGGGTCATGGCGGGGCTCCGGTTTCCGGACCGCGACGGCGGTCGGTTGAGGCTCCAGCTTGAGCGACCGGTGAAAAAAGCGAATGTCGGATGCCGCGCTTAATTTGCCTGAAACTCCAGACCGTCTTGTCGGAGCCGACCTGGGGGCGTAACCCCTTGGTGCGACACGGAGCCCTCCATGACCAGCCGACTGACCGACGCCATCGCCGGCATCCTCGACCGCGAGGGGGTGGAGAACGGCGGGATCGAGACTCCCGTCCCCGGTCTGCGACTGATCCGGACGCATGGCTGCGTGCCGCCCCGACACATGACCTATCGCCCGTCGCTGTGCCTGATCGCCCAAGCGGCCAAGCGGGTGATGATCGGCGACCAGACCCTGACCTACGGGCATATGCAGTCGCTGGTGATCACGGTGGAGGTCCCGGTGCTCAGCGAGATCATCGAGGCCACGCCCGAAAAGCCCTTCATCGGCGCGACCCTGGCGCTCGATCCCGACATCATTCTCGACGTCGTCACCCGCATGGACAAGATCGCCCGCCCTGGCGGGCCGGCGGGCCTGGGCCTTGTCGTCGAGGAGGTGGACGAGCGGATCGCCGCCGCCATGATCCGGCTGATCGAACTGGTCGAGCAGCCCGATGCGATCGAGATTCTGTATCCGGGGGTGATGCGCGAGATCGTCTACTGGCTGATGACCGGCCGCGCCGCCGCCAACGTCGCCCGCATGGTCCTGCCCGAAGGACCGCCGCAGCGGATCGCCGGGGCCATCCACCACCTCCGCGACAATTTCGACGAGCCGCTCAGCGTCGCCCTCCTCGCCGGTCTCGCGGGCATGAGCCCGTCGGCCTTTCACCAGCATTTCAAGGCGCTGACGTCCATGTCGCCGCTTCAATACCAGAAGCATCTTCGCCTTCTGGACGCCCGGCGGCGCATGCTGACCGAGGGTGAGCGGGCGGGCTCGGCCGCCTTCTCCGTCGGCTACGAAAGCGTCTCCCAATTCAGCCGGGAATACGCCCGCATGTTCGGGGCGCCGCCGCGTCGGGAGACGCAGCGGGCCCGTGCGAACCTGTCGGAAACCTTCGCGGGCTCCGCCGCCGTCGCCGAGGCCCTCTAGTCATACGTCAAAATCGGTCGTGTCGCCCGGCGGCCTGAAAAGAACATATTGGCAACCGGAACAAACCGTGCACATATGTCGTCTCACAGGGAGCGGGTCACGGTCATCGGACCGAAGGCGGGCCTCTCCTCCAGGTACCGAACGGGAATCATGGCAAGGGAGAGCGGCAAGGTGGCGGCACAGGCGAATTTGAAGTTGGTGGGCAAGGACGACGGCGACAAGCAGCGGGCTCTGGAGGCGGCGATCGCCCAGATCGACCGCGCCTTCGGCAAGGGCTCGGTCATGAAGCTGGGCAAGAACGGCGTGACCGAGGCGATTCCGTCGGTTTCGACCGGCTCGCTGGGCCTCGACATGGCGCTGGGCATCGGCGGCCTGCCGCGCGGACGGGTGATCGAGGTGTTCGGTCCGGAAAGCTCGGGCAAGACCACCCTGGCCCTGCACACCGTGGCCGAGATCCAGAAGGCCGGCGGCACCGCCGCCTTCGTCGACGCCGAACACGCGCTGGATCCGGGCTACGCCCAGAAGCTGGGCGTCAACCTCGACGACCTGCTGGTGTCCCAGCCCGACACCGGGGAACAGGCGCTGGAGATCGTCGACACCCTGGTGCGCTCGGGCGCCGTGGACATCGTCGTGGTCGACTCCGTCGCCGCCCTGACGCCGCGCGCCGAGATCGAGGGCGAGATGGGCGACAGCCTGCCCGGCCTGCAGGCCCGTCTGATGAGCCAGGCGCTGCGCAAGCTGACCGCCTCGATCAACAAGTCGCAGTGCATCGTCCTGTTCATCAACCAGATCCGCCACAAGATCGGCGTCATGTACGGCTCGCCGGAGACGACCACGGGCGGCAATGCGCTGAAATTCTACGCCTCGGTCCGCCTCGACATCCGCCGCACCGGCGCGATCAAGGACCGCGACGAGGTCGTCGGCAACACCACCCGGGTCAAGGTGGTCAAGAACAAGGTCGCCCCGCCGTTCCGCGAGGTCATCTTCGACATCATGTATGGCGAGGGCATCTCCAAGCTGGGCGAGATCATCGACCTGGGCGTCAAGGCCGGCATCGTCGAGAAGTCCGGCAGCTGGTTCTCCTACGACAGCCAGCGCATCGGCCAGGGTCGCGAGAACGTCCGCGCCTTCCTCAAGGCCAATCCCGACATGGCCGACTCGATCGAAAAGGCCGTGCGCGCCTCGACCAACAAGATCGCCGAGGAACTGCTGGGCACGCCCGAACCCGACGAGGGCCAGGACCTCGAGGGCTAGGACATCGGAGCGAACGGTTCGGACGGTCTGGACGGTCTGGACGGTCTGGACGGTTCGGACGGTGTTTTCGGGTTTTACCCGGACGAAACAATTCCCCTTCTCCGGCCGGGTCCCGCGACCCGCCACCGACCCCGTGTGGGCCCGGCCGGACGGAGCGGCCGCCCGACCTCCACCCGGGTCGGGCGGCCTTTTTTCGCCGGCCGGGACCTTTCCTCCGGGCGGGCGGTTTCCGGTGCATCGCAGCGGAGCCCGCCATGGCCGACATCCAGGTCCAGTCCCTCAGCCAGTTCATCCTGTCGGAGACGCCCGACGGCTATCTGCTCGAGATCGAGGGCGACGGCGGCGGCGCCATGGCCGTCACCGCCACGCCCGAACAGATCGACGCCATCATCGACGCTCTCGACGACCTGCTGTCGGGAGACGAGGCCGCCGCCGACGAGGTTGACGGCCAGGCCTGAGCCTTCGCCTCCGCCGGATCACGGCCGGGTGATGCTTTCGGGCCGAAACCCCTATATGACGCCCGTTCCTTTTCGCCTCCCCGAATGACCGCGCGCCATGTCCAGCCTGAACCAGATCCGCTCGACCTTCCTCGACTACTTTGCGGCCGACGGCCACGAGAAGGTCCGGTCCGCCCCGCTGGTGCCGCAGAACGACCCGACCCTGCTGTTCGTCAACGCCGGCATGGTCCCGTTCAAGAACGTCTTCACCGGCCAGGAGACCCGCGCCAGCAAGCGCGCCACCAGCGCCCAGAAATGCGTCCGCGCCGGCGGCAAGCACAACGATCTGGACAACGTCGGCTACACCGCCCGCCACCACACCTTCTTCGAGATGATGGGCAATTTCTCCTTCGGCGACTATTTCAAGGAACACGCCATCGAGCGGGCCTGGAACCTCGTCACCAAGGAGTTCGGCATTCCCGCCGACCGGCTGATGGCCACCGTCTACATCGACGACGACGAGGCCTTCGACCTGTGGAAGAAGATCGCCGGCCTGCCCGAAAGCCGCATCACCCGCATCGCCGGCAGCGACAATTTCTGGTCCATGGGCGACACCGGCCCGTGCGGCCCCTGCACCGAGATCTTCTACGATCACGGCGACCACATCTGGGGCGGCCCGCCCGGGACGCCGGAAGAAGACGGCGACCGCTGGGTCGAGATCTGGAACCTCGTCTTCATGCAGTACGAGCAGCAGGCCGACGGCTCGCGCGCGCTGCTGCCCAAGCCCTCGATCGACACGGGCATGGGTCTGGAACGCGTCGCGGCGGTGCTGCAGGGCGTGCACTCCAACTATGACACCGACCTGTTCCGCACCCTGATCGCGGCCTCGGAGCACGAGACCAACACCGCCGCCGAGGGCGACCGCGCGCCCAGCCACCGGGTCATCGCCGATCACCTGCGCAGCGCGTCCTTCCTCATCGCCGACGGCGTCACCCCGTCGAACGAGGGCCGCGGCTATGTGCTGCGCCGGATCATGCGTCGCGCCATGCGCCACGCCCACCTGCTGGGCGCCGCCGACCCGCTGATGCACCGCCTCGTGCCGACCCTGGTGCAGGAGATGGGCGAGGCCTATCCCGAGCTGCGCCGCGCCCAGGCCTTCATCGAGGACACGCTGAAGCAGGAGGAGATGCGCTTCCGCACCACCCTCGGCCGCGGCATGGGCCTGCTGGAGGACGCGGCGAAGGATCTCGGCGAGGGCGGGGTGCTGTCGGGCCAGACCGCCTTCACCCTGTACGACACCTACGGCTTCCCCCTCGACCTGACCCAGGACGAGGCGCGCCGCCGCGGCTTCACCGTCGACACCGACGCCTTCGACGCCGCCATGAGCGAACAGAAGGCCCGCAGCCGCGAGCACTGGACCGGCTCGGGCCAGACCGCCTCGACCGGCGAATGGCTGGCCCTTCGCGACCGCCTGGGCCCCACCGTCTTCACCGGCTATGACGCCGTCGAGGGCTCGGGCGAGGTCCTCGCCATCGTCCGCGACGGCGCGTCGGTCGACGAACTTTCGGCCGGCGAGACCGCCGAGGTCCTGTTCGACCAGACCCCCTTCTACGGCGAAGGCGGCGGCCAGGCCGGCGACCGCGGCGAGATCGAATGGACCGACGCCACGGGCCAGCAGGGCTCGGCCACGGTGCTGGACGTGCAGAAGCACGCCGGCGACCTGTTCGCCCACCGCATCGAGGTGACCTCGGGCACGCTCTCCATCGGCGCCCGGGCCCAGTTGCGCGCCGGCGCCGAGGCCCGCCTGACCACCCGCGCCAACCACTCGGCCGCCCACCTGCTGCACAAGGCCCTGGCCAATGTGCTGGGCGGACACGTCGCCCAGAAGGGCCAGCTGGTCGACGCCGAGCGCCTGCGTTTCGACTTCAGCCACAACGCCCCGGTCACCGAGGACGAACTGGCCCGGATGGAGGACGAGGTGAACGCCGTCATCCGCCAGAATCTGCCGGCCGAGACGAAGCTGATGGCCCCGCAGGAGGCCATCGAGGCCGGGGCCGTGGCGCTGTTCGGCGAAAAATACGGCGACGAGGTCCGCGTCCTGACGCTGGGCCGCGACCTGAAGCAGGCGGACAAGCCCTATTCGGTCGAGCTGTGCGGCGGCACCCATGTCGCCCGCACCGGCGACATCGCCCTGTTCAAGATCGTCTCCGAGAGCGGCATCGCCGCCGGCGTGCGCCGTATCGAGGCCGTGACCGGCGAGGCCGCGCGCCAGTATCTGCTGGCCCAGGCCGGGGTGGCCAAGGCGCTGGCCCAGTCGTTCAAGGTCCAGGTCGCCGACGTCCCGGCCCGGGTCGAGGCCCTGACCGCCGACCGCCGCGCGCTGGAGAAACAGGTCGCCGAGCTGAAGAAGCAGTTGGCCCTCGGCGGCGGCTCGGGCGGCAACGCCGCGCCGGAGGAGATCAACGGCGTCAAGCTGATCGCCCGGGTGCTGGACGGCGTCGACGGCAAGGGCCTGCGCGGCGTGGCCGAGGACTTCCGCAAACAGGTCGGCTCGGGCGTCGTCGCCCTGATCGGCGTCACCGAGGGCAAGGCGGCGGTCACCGTCGCCGTGACCTCGGACATGGCCGGCAAGGTCAACGCCGCCGATCTGGCCCGCGCGGCGGTCATCGCCATGGGCGGCCAGGGCGCGGGCGGCAAGCCGGACTTCGCCCAGGGCGGCGCTCCGGACGGCGGCAAGGCCGAAGATGGTCTGGCGGCGGTGCGGGCGGCCCTGGCCTAGGGCCGGGCGTCGTTCTGGATGTCCACGGCGGCCAGCTTCCAGGTGAACAGGCCGCGCCGCTCCATGATCAGCGCCAGCCGCTGGTCGGGCTGATCCCGGTCCGTCAGGGTGACGGCGAAGGCGTTGAGGTCGCGATAGCCCCAGGACTGGTGGATGTCGTCCTTGTCGGCGGCGTCGCCGGGTTCGGCCTGGTCCGCCTCGGTCGGATCCGGGGCCTCGGCGGTGGTGACCATCTGCGCCACCACCTCGGGCGTGACCGCCGCGTCCACCGCCCCGGACAGCAGCATCGGCGCGAGGATCATGCCGAGACCGCCCAGCCGGCTGTCCGACAGGCGCGGGTCGCGGCGCATATGGGCGGCCAGCTCCGCGGTCAGCTCGTCCTTCAGGCTCCGGCGCAGGGCCGGAAAGTCGACCAGCTGTTCGATCCGGGCCGCGTCCCCGGCCTTGGCGGCGCGGATCAACGCCTGGGCGGCGACCACCGGCGCGGCGGCCCACGCCAGGGCGAATACGGCCACGGCCGCGACGGCGAGGCCGACGACGAGCTTCTTGATCATGATAACCCTCCGGCGTCGGAACGCCTCCCCGTGGCCACGGTTGCCGCGAGTCGGGAGGACTGACTAGCGTCGAGCCGCCGGTGCGGGCGTCGCGCCCGCAACGGACCCGGCCGGGACCGTCGGCGCCGCCCCTTCGGGCAGGCCGATGTGGACCAGCTTCCATTCGAACGGCCCCCGGCGCTCGAAGGTGAAGATGGTGCGCGAACCGCCTTCGTCGGCGACCACGAGCCGGGCGCGATTGACGCTCCAGAACGCCGGCGCCGGCATCGGATTCCCGACGGCGTCGCCCACCGCGGCGCTGGACCGCTGCGAGGCGAAGCGGCCGTCGCCGCGCGTCAGGCCGGCCAGGGCGGCCGGGGTCAGATACGCATCCGCGTCGGCGACCGTGGCGGTGTCGGTCGGCTCGAACTGGCGACGCACGGCGCCGATCGGATCCTCGAGGAAGGTCGGCGCGGGCGCCATGGCGGCCGGATTGTCCGAGAGTTGCGGCCGCAGGGACTGGCGCACGGCGGTGAAATCGATCAGCCGCGACAGGCCGGCGACGTCCTTCGCGTCCGCCGCCGACCGGATGCCGAAGAAGGCCACGGCCGGGGCGACGAAGAAGCTGACCACGGCCGCGACGATGGCCAGAAGCAACAGTTTGCCGAACAGCGTCTTCACCGGACCCTCCAAGGTTCACGCCATCAATGCATGAACGGCCTGTCCGCCTCAAACAAAAGCCCCGCCGGAGCGAGTCCGGCGGGGCTGAAGGTCTCGGGTCGAAGAGGGCTTACGCCGCCATCGCCGTGGTCAGGTTCTCGGCCACCTTGTCGAGGAAGCCTTCGGTGGTGAGCCAGCCCTGCTGGTCCCCGACCAGAAGCGCCAGATCCTTGGTCATGTGGCCACGCTCGAGCGCGTCGTCGTCGAGACGGTCGAGTCCGGCCACATG
>JAXHTU010000099.1:0-11697 GCA_034189955.1 Pseudomonadota bacterium
TAAGTCCGCTTCCCACCCCTTCCGGACTCTCGACGAGGGCTCCGGTCTGACCGCCGGAGCCCTCGCCCGCGCCGTCAGACCTGCGCCAGGCCGCCGTCGACGAACACCTCGCCGCCCGTCATGAAGCTGGAGTCCGACGAGGCCAGGAAGGCGGCGACGGCGCCGGTCTCGGACGGGTCGCCCATGCGGCCGAGCACGGTCGAGGCGCCCATGGCGGCCATGCCCTCGTCGCCGAGAACCTCCGTCGCCAGTTCCGTGGTGATCGGTCCCGGCGACAGGACGTTGACGCGGATGCCGGTCCCCTGGAGGTCGAGCGCCCAGCTGCGGGCGAGATTGCGGATGGCCGCCTTGGTCGCGCTGTAGAGGCTGAACGCCGGGGTGCCCATCACGCCCGTGCTCGATCCGGTCAGGATGATCGACCCGCCGTCGGACATCAGCGGCAGGGCCTTCTGCACCGTGAAGACCGTGCCCTTCACATTGATGTCGAAGATCTGGTCGTAGTGCCCGGGCGTGATCTCGCCGAGTTTGGCGAAGGCCCCCGTTCCGGCGTTGGCGAACAGGATATCAAGCCCGCCGCGTTCGGCCTTCACCGTCGCGAACAGCCGGTCCAGATCGGCGGGATCGGTGATCGATCCGCTGACGGCCCGGGCGCTGGCCCCCAGCCGGGCCACGGCGGCGTCCAGTTGCGCCGCGCGCCGACCGAAGAGGTAGACGAAGGCGCCTTCCTCCACGAACCGCCTGGCGGCGCCCAATCCGATGCCCGTTCCACCGCCGGTGATGACGGCGGTCTTGCCGTGCAGTCTGCTCATGATGTGCTCCTCTCATTGAGTTGCACTGAACTGATGGGCTACCTACCTGTCGACAAGTATGCACCTTTTGGTAAGTACCTAAAAATGTCCGACGTACAGAACCCTTCGCCGCCCGCGGCCCCGCCCCTGCCCGGTTTCACCTGCGGCCTTGACGCGACCTTGAGGGTCATCTCGGGGAAGTGGAAGCCTCTGATCCTCTACTTCCTCGCCCAAGGGGGGCCGACCCGCTACGGCGAACTGCGGCGCGCGATCCGCGACGTCAGCGACAAGATGCTGATCCAGCAGCTCAAGGAGCTGGAGGCCGACGACATGGTGAAACGGACGGACTACAGGGAAATTCCGCCGCGGGTGGACTACAGCCTGACGCCCCTGGGGCTCAGTCTGGCGCAGGCGCTGGTCCCGCTATGCACATGGGGCACGGACAACATGGCCGAGGTGACCCGGCTCTTCGCCCGACGCGGCGGCTAGAAGCTCTCCGGATTGGGCCGAGCCGGGGTTCCGTGACCGGCGACGCCCCCTACCCCGCCACGATCTCTTCCGGCTCCAGCTCATAGACCGTCGCGCAATATTCGCAGGTCACCCGGATCATGCCGTCGTCCTCGATCATCTCCGCCCGCTCCTCGACCGCGAACGAGGCCAGTACGGCGCCGATGCGGTCCTTCGAACAGCGGCACACGGCCTCCAGCGCCCGCGCATCCTCCAGCCGCACGCCGTCCTCGTGGAACAGGCGGAACAGCAGCACGTCGGGGGTGATGGTCGGATCGATCAGTTCGTCGTCGGCAAGGGTCTGGAACAGGGCGCGGCTGCGGTCCCACGCCTCCTCGGTCGAGCCGCGGGTGGCGTCCCCGGCGATCAGCTGGATCAACGCCCCGCCGGCGCGCCACGTCGCGCCCTCGTCGGTCACGACCGAGCCCACGGCCAGCCGCACCTTGGTGGGAATCTGCTCGGACTGCTGGAAATAGTGTTCGGCGGCCAGCGACAGGCTCTCGCCCTCAATCGGGGTGATGCCCTGGGTGCGCTCGAAATCGGCGCCGCGATCCAGCGTCATGACGAACAGCCCCTCGCCCAGCAGGGTGCGGGCCCCGGGGCGGGCGAAGCCCTGCGACACGGCGGCCACGGCCGCCTCGTCGAACCGGCAATAGCCGCGCAGATGGCCGCGGGTGTCATAGTCGGCCACGACATAGCGGACCGGCCCGTCGCCCTGGGCCTGGACGATCAGCCGGCCCTCGAACTTCAGCGCCGAGCCGATCAGGGCGGCCAGGGTGCAGGCCTCGCCCAGCAGGGCCGCGACGGGCTCGGGATAGTCGTGCGCCGACAGGATGGCGTCGATGGTCTCGCCCAGCCGGACCAGCCGGCCGCGCACCGGCCAGCCCTCGATCTGGAAGGCGGCGGCGAGGTTGTCAGAGGCAGCGGCGGCGGGCGCGTGATCGGTCACGGCGGTCCTCGAAGGGGATTGTGTGGAAGCGCCGCAAGATAGGCGCCCGTATCGCGATTGGTAAGGGCCGCGTGCTAGAGCAGGAACCGGCGGGGCCACGGCCCCGTTTGCGAAAAGCCCTCACAGACCCGGTCCGACTGGCGATTTCATGACCAAAGCGACGCTCAAGCCCCTGAACCAGCAGTCCGTCGTCATCACCGGCGCGACCTCGGGCATCGGCCTGTCGACAGCCCGGCGGGCGGCGCGGGCCGGGGCCTGCGTGTTTCTGATCGCGCGTGGCGAAAGCGATCTGAAGGCCCTGACCGAAGAACTCCAGGCCACCGGCGCGCGGGCGGCCTGGGCCGTCGCGGACGTGGCCGACCACGACGCCCTCGCCGGGGCGGCGGACAAATGCGTGCGGCTGTTCGGCGGCTTCGACACCTGGATCAACAACGCCGGGGTCTCGATCTACGGCGCCATCCGCGACACGACGCTGGAGGACCAGCGGCGGCTGTTCGAGACCAACTACTGGGGCGTGGTCAACGGCTCGCTGATCGCCGCGCAACACCTGCGCGAGCGGCCGGGCGGCGGGGCCATCGTCAATGTCGGCTCCGTCCTGTCCGATGCGCCGATGCCGATCCAGGGCGTCTATTCGGCCTCGAAACACGCGGTGAAGGGCTTCACCAACGCCCTGCGCATGGAGTTGATGCGCGAGGGGGCCCCGGTCACCGTCAGCCTGGTCAAGCCCGGGGCGATCGACACCCCCTACAGCAAACACGCGCGCAACCTGACCGGCCAGGCGATGCAGAACCCGCAGCCGGTCTATGCGACCCACGTGGTGGCCGACACCATCCTGTACTGCGCCTCGCATCCGATCCGCGAGATCACCGTCGGCGGCGGCGGCCGGCTGATCGCCAGTTTCTACACCACCCTGCCCGGGCTGGCGGAACCTCTTTTCGCCCGGTTCGCTCCTTCCCTGATGCGGGACAGGCGTTCCGCGTGGCAGCCGGACGCGGACGGGCTCTACGACCCGACCGACGACGGTCTCGATGAAGAGGTCTACTACCCCATGGTTCGACAGTTCTCCGCCCTCGCCGAAGTTCGCAAGCACCCGGGCGTCGCCGCCGGCGTGGTCGCCATTCTCGCCGGAGTCGGTCTGGCCACCCTGCTGCTCAACCAGCGCACCGGTCCGACGCGGCTGGACAGCCTGCGCGGCCGGATCAATCCGCGTCAGTGGGTCGATGCGGACGGCCTGCGCAGCCGCTTCGAGGACCTGACGGAAACCGTACGGCACGGCCTCAGCGAGGCCGGCGAGCGCGCCTCGGACTTCGGCGACGAGGCCCGCCACCGGTCGCGCCGCCTGCTGCACGACACCCGCCATTCCTCGCGCCGGGCGCTGAAGAAGCACGGCAAGAAGGCCCGCCTCTACGCCCACGAAGCCGGCGACTACGCCCGCGACCATGCCAAGGAAGGCGGCGCCCTGCTGGCGCTGGTAACCATCGCCGCCGCCGTCGGCGCGGCCGCCATGGACGCCCGCCGTCCCGACAGCAAGCTGCGCAGTCTCGGCCGTTTCTGACCCTGCGTCCGATTTCGACGTAACGGTCTGATAGTCTGAACGCCGGTCGCTCCCCCTGCGGCCGGCGTTCGGCGTTCAGGTCGGACGGTCTGGACGGTTCGGACGGTCTGGACGGTCTGGACGGTTCGGACGGTTTGGACGGTTCGGACGGTCTGGACGGTCTGGACGGTCTGGACGGTTTGGACGGTTCGGACGGTCTGGACGGTCTGGACGGTCTGGACGGTTCGGACGGTGTTTTTCCGAAACGGCCGCCGCCTCCGTTGCTGCAACTGCGAAGGTGGGCCAAGGTCCGGCCATGGCTGACGCGACCTTCATCTTCGACTTCGATTCCACCCTTGTCCGGGTCGAGACCCTCGAGGCGCTGGCCGACATCGCCCTGGCCGGATCGCCCGAGGCCGCGGCCGTGCGGGCCGAGATCGGGCTCCTGACCGACCGGGCCATGGCCGGCGAGATCGGCTTCGGCGAGGCCCTGACCCGCCGCCTCGCCCTGCTGCCCCTGACCCGCGAGCACGTCGCCGCCCTCGCCGCCCGCATC
Source organism: Pseudomonadota bacterium (assembly GCA_034189955.1). Taxonomy (GTDB): domain Bacteria; phylum Pseudomonadota; class Alphaproteobacteria; order Caulobacterales; family Caulobacteraceae; genus Brevundimonas. Next base: position 4,335 of record JAXHTU010000099.1, read on the forward strand.
CTCGACGAGGGCACGCCCTCGGTGCGCAAGAACCTGGCTTTCTTCCGCGACCGGCCCGACCGCATCGTCATCGTCTCGGGCGGCTTCCGCGAGATCATCGCCCCCGTCGCCGAACGGCTGGGCGTCGCCCCCGACCGGGTGCTGTGCAACGACCTGCTCTATGACGCCGACGGCCGCGTCGCCGGCGTCGACGCGAGCAACCCCCTGTCCCGCGCCGGCGGCAAGGCCGAGGCCATCGCGGCGCTGAACCTGCCCCGGCCCGTGGTGATGGTCGGAGACGGCTGGACCGACGCCGAGGTCAAACAGGCCGGCGCCGCCGACCGCTTCTACGCCTTCACCGAGATCGCGCGCCGCGCGCCCGTCGTCGCCGCCGCCGACGCCGAGGTCCGCTCGCTGGACGAACTGCTGCACCTCGAGGGCCTGACCGGCCGCTGGTCCTATCCGCGCAGCCGCATGCGCATGCTGCTGCTGGAAAACATCCACCCCGCCGCCGTCGAACGGCTGCAGGACGCCGGCTACCAGGTCGAGACGGTCAAGGGCGCGCTTGGCGAGGACGCCCTGATCGAGCGCGTCAAGGGGGTGCATGTGCTCGGCGTCCGTTCAAAGACGCAGGTCAGCGCCCGCGTCCTCGACGCCGCCGACAGGCTGATGGCGGTCGCCGCCTTCTGCATCGGCACCAACCAGATCGATCTCGACGCCGCCGCCGGACACGGGGTGGCCGTGTTCAACGCCCCCTATTCCAACACCCGCTCGGTCGTCGAACTGGCGGTCGGCCTGACCATCGCCCTGATGCGCGACGTCGCCGACAAGTCGGCCGCCATGCACCGCGGCGAATGGAACAAGTCGGCGACCGGCTCGCGCGAGCTGCGCGGCAAGACCCTCGGCATCGTCGGCTATGGCGCCATCGGCTCGCAGCTGTCGGTGCTGGCGGAGGGCCTCGGCATGCGGGTCGTCTTCCACGACCTGACCGAACGACTGGCGCTGGGCAACGCGCGCCGCATGCCTTCGCTGGACGCCCTGCTGGCCGAGAGCGACGTGGTCAGCCTGCATGTCGACGGCCGCGCCGACAACACCGCCCTGGTCGGCGCCGCCGAACTGTCGCGGATGAAGCCCGGGGCCCTGCTGCTGAACCTGTCGCGCGGCCACGTGGTCGACATCGGCGCCCTGGCCCAGGCGCTGGGCGCGGGCCGAATCGGCGGCGCCGCGCTGGACGTCTTCCCCGAGGAGCCGGCCACCAACGCCGACCCCTTCGACAGCCCCCTGCGCGGCCTGCCCAATGTGATTCTGACCCCGCACATCGGCGGCTCGACCGAGGAGGCCCAGGAAGCCATCGCCGAATTCGCCGCCGAACGGCTGCTGGGCTATCTGAACCGCGGCGACACCACCTTCTGCGTCAACCTGCCCAATGTGCAGCTGGCCGAGGTGTCGGGCGCGCACCGCATCCTCCACATTCACCGCAATCAGCCGGGCGTCCTCGCCGAGTTGAACCGCGCCCTGGCGAGCGCCGGCTTGAACATTCTTGGCCAGCATCTGAAAACCGACGAGAACACCGGCTACGTCATCACCGACGTTGATCGCGATTACGATCCGTCATCGCTTTCAGCCCTGCGAAGTGTGGCCGGAACGCTGCGCTTCAGAATGCTGCACTGAAACCTTCCCCGGCGGCATCTTGCGCCCGTCTGAAACGGGCGCAGAGTGTCATCCAACGGTCGCATGATGACGACCGAGGGAGGATTTCCATGTCTCGTTTTCTGCACCACGCAGCCTGCGCCGCGCTGGCCGCCGCCGCCGTCGGCGCCTTCGCGTCCGCCGCCAGCGCCCAGAGCTACGACCGGCTGGTCGTCTTCGGCGACAGCCTGAGCGACAACGGCAATCTGTACGCCGTCACGGCCGGGACCAACCCCCCGTCGCCCCCCTACTACCAGGGCCGGTACTCGAACGGCCCGGTGTTCACCGAACTGCTGGGCTTCGACGCCGGCCGCTTCACCGCCGGCGCGCCGGTCAGCGGCAGCGTCAACTACGCCTTCGCCGGCGCCCGCACGGACAACGCCGCGAGCCCGCCCGGCATGCGCAACCAGTTGCTGGCCTATACGGGCGGCGGCGGAACCTTCGGCGCCAATGATCTGGTCAGCGTGCTGGGCGGGGCCAACAACATCTTCCAGGCGTTTCCGGCCGCGGCGGCGAGCCCCGCGACAGCAGCGGTGACGATGCAGGCTGTCGCCAACGCAGCCGCCGCCGACGTCAACTTCATCGTCAACTCGGTTGCGGCCGCGGGCGCCGGCACGGTGCTGGTGACCAATCTGCCGCGTCTCGGGATCACACCGCAGTTCTCGGCGAGCAACCCTCTCGTGGGACCCGCCGGCTCGCAACTCGCAGACTATTCCGGCACGACCTTCAACTCGGCGCTGGCTGCGGGGCTGTTCGGGGTCGCCGGTTCGAACCCGGGCTCCAACATCATCCTCATGGATCTGTACAAGATCAGCGACACGCTCGCCGGCAGCCCGGGCAGCTTCGGGCTGACCAATGCGACGGATTCCTGCTTCAACGGCGTCACGGTCTGCGCCAACCCGGACGGTTATCTCTATTTCGACGGCGTCCATCCCACCGCCGCCGGCCATCGCCTGATCGCGCAACTCGCCAACGACTACCTGTACTACGGCGACCTCGGCGCCCAGTCGACGGTGCAGGCCGAGACCGGCTTCCGCCAGCGCGAGGACCTGCTCGACATGGCCAGCGAGGGACTGTCCGGCCGCGCGCCGTGGGAAGCCGGATCGCACATGACCTTCGGCGCCCTGTATGACAGCGTCACCACCGACGCCCGCGGCGTCGTCGCCGAGGCCGAGGCCACCGGCTGGGGCGGACGGGTCGGCCTCGATCACGTCATCTCGGAGCGGATGCGCTTTGGCGTGGCGGGGACATTCCGCACCGCCGAGGTCGAGGCCGGACCGATGGCGTTCGATGTCGAGACCTATGCCTTCGACATCTACGCCGGCTGGCGGTCGGGCGCGATGTTCGTCAACGCCGCGGTCGGCGGCTCGGTCGACCAGTATGACGAGATCACCCGCACCACGAGCCTCGCGCCGATCGTCCACAGCGGTCAGACCGACGGCGGCAGCCTCGGAGCCCGCCTGCAGGCCGGGACCTGGTTCGACATGGGCGGCGTCGCCCTGTCGCCGCGCGCGGCGGTGAGCTTCGTCTCCACCGATGTGAACGGCTACGCCGAACAGGGCGTCGCGGCCCAGTACCGCTACGAGGACCGGACCGTGCAGGCGGCGAGCGGCGAGGTCTCGCTGCGCGCCGAGGGCGGCGGCGAGAGTCTGAACTTCTGGATCGAGGGCGGCTATCGCGACAGCTTCGGCGACAGCAGCGACGGCGTACGGGTCGGCATCGCCAGCAATCCGGCCCAGGTGCTGGAGCGGGAGATCGAGGATCCGTTCGGCGGCTCGCTCATCGCCTCCGCCGGCCTCGAGGCCGCCGTCGGCCCGGGCAAGGTCTCGATCGGCTACCGCGGGCGCTTCGGCGACGCCGCCGACAGCCATGTCGGCGCTTTGACCTTCAGCCTGCCGCTGCAGTAAGGCGTCCCGCGCGCGGAGAACGGGCGCGCCGCCGTCGGTGGCGCGCCCGTTCCTGCTTTCGAGGTCTTATTGATTTCACAAGAGATTTTACGGCTCCGCTGCGACCTCCTGTCGCCCCGTCGGAACCTTTTCGCCGCAAAGTCGCCCCGTCCGGTCCCTACACAGACCGTCCTCCCGGTCGCCGACCGAGAGCGCCGCCTTTCGCGGACCGTCGGCGCCTCCACAGCTCAGTTGAGCCGAAAGACGGAGCCGACGCCGCCATGCGACGCCTGTTGCCGACCGCCCGGTCGTTCCTTTTCCATTCCGGCCAGGCCGCTGCCCTGGCCTCGGTCGCCGTGCTCGCCATGGCCTTCGCCCCCGGCCCGGAACCTTCGCCCGATACGATCGAAATCGAACTGCCCGTCCCGGAAGCGCCACCGGTGACCGCCGTCGCCCGGCCGGCCGGGCCGGTGACGCGACTGATCGCCTTTGCGGCCCCGCTGAAAGGCTACGCCGTCAACTCGGCCTACGGCCTGCGTCGGCTCGCGGGCGAAGCCGCCGCGCGTCATCACAAGGGCGTCGATATCGCCGCGCCCCAGGGCACCAGCGTCTTTGTCGCCAGCGAGGGCGAGGTGGTGGACACCGGTTATGACAGCGGGGGCTATGGCCGCTTCATCGAAGTGCGGCATCCGAACGGCATGACCACCCTCTATGCCCACCTCAGCCGCGTCGATGTGGCCCGGGGCGACCGCCTCGGCGACGGTGAGCGCATCGGCCTGGTCGGCTCGACCGGCCGCTCCACGGGTCCCCACCTGCATTTCGAGGTGAGGCGCAACGACCGGCAGGTCAATCCGATGTCGGTGCTGGGCCAGGCGTTCGAGATCAAGGTCGACGTTGTCGCTCTGAAAGCTGAACAGACGGAGTCCAACGCGACCGTCTGACTCCCCGGCGGAATCCGCCGGCAGGCCGGTTGCATTCAGCCAGACGGGGCACACGCCACGGTTTCTTCACCCCTTCGCCGCATACTGTTCGGCAAGAGGGGGGACGGTGGACAGGATCCTGTACAGCCTGACGACGGAGCACGACTGGCGCTGGACGCTGGCGGCGGCCGTCCTGTGTCTTTTCGGTCTCGCCACGGCCTTTCGCCTGTTGGTCGAGGCTTCAGGGCTGGAGAATCCCCGCCGCCGCGAGGTCGCCGTGCTGGCGGCGTTTGTCGGCGGCGTGGCGGCGTTCTCGACCCATTTCGTGGCCATGCAGGGCTATGACGCCGGTGGCGAGGTCCGGTACAGCCTGGCCCTGATCCTGGCGTCGCTCGCTCTCGGCGTCGGAGGCATGGCGCTCGGCGCCACAGTCATCATGATCGAGGAGCGCGGTCTTTATCGCGGGCTCGGCGGAATGATCGCCTTGTCCGCGATCGCCGCCATGTATTTTCTCAGCGTTTCTGCATTTGAGACGCCCGGTCGAACGATCGACTGGGATCCCGGCCTCGCGGTCGCCGCCGTCGCGGCCAGCCTGATGCTGGCGCTGCTGGCGGGGGGGTTGGTCTACGGCAGGGGACTGTGGCGCTTCGTCGCCACGACCCTGACCGGAACCCTGTCGGTCCTGGTCCTTCAGTTCACGCTCATGAGCGCGATGTCGGTCACGCCCGGCGCCACGCTGGCGGCGGTCGACGGCCTCGGTCCCAGCCTCTCGACCTCGACCATGATGGTGGTGCTGACCGTCATGGCGACCGGGGTGGTCGCTGTGGCCGGATCCGTCGCCTGGTTCAGCTATGTGGCGCGTAACGGCGCCCTGAACCAGATTCGCGAGGCCATCGACGCCATGCCGGACGGTCTGGCCTTCTTCGACGCCGAAGATCGGCTGGTGCTGTGGAACACGCGCTACGACGAGGTGAACCCGGAGCTGTCGGCCAACCTGAAGGCGGGGATGACTTTCCGCGAGATCGTCCAGATCGGATTGAACGACGGTCTCTACGCCGAAGCCCGGGGGCGCGAGGACAGCTGGCTCGCCGAACGGATGGCCGCGCGGCGCGCCCTCTCGGCGACCATGGAGCAGCGAATCTCCGGCGACCGCTGGCTGCGCGTCGCCGACCGGCGCACGGCGGCCGGCGGCATTGTCACCGTCTGCACCGATATCACCGACCTGAAGAACGACGCCCGGGCGCTGGCCGAGGCGCGCGACGCGGCCCAGGCGGCCAATGCGGCCAAGAGCCAGTTCCTCGCCAATATGAGCCACGAGATTCGTACGCCGCTGAATGGCGTCATCGGCGTGGCCCAGGCCTTGGCCAACACAGAGCTGTCGACGCAGCAGGGGGAGATGCTGGATCTGATCCAGTCCTCGGGCCGCACCCTGCAGGTTCTCCTGAGCGACATTCTCGATCTGGCGCGGGTCGAATCCGGCCGTCTGGAACTGTCGGAAGAGGCTTTCGATCTCGGCCGCGCGGTCCGCGAAGCGGCCCAGCTTTACGAGACCTCGGCGCAGGAGAAGGGCCTCCAGTTCTTCGTCGATATCTCCGTCGAGGCGGACTGCTGGATCGCCGGCGACGTCGTCAGGCTGAAGCAGATCCTGACCAATCTGGTTTCCAATGCGGTCAAATTCACCAGCGAGGGTTTCGTCAGCCTGACGGCGGCTCCCGGCCCGGACCGCGACGGGGCGCCGACTCTCCGCTTCTCCGTCGAGGACACCGGCATCGGCTTCGACCGCCACACCCGCGACCGGCTGTTCAGCCGGTTCGAACAGGCCGACGGAGGCATCACGCGCAAATTCGGCGGCTCGGGCCTCGGCCTCGCCATTTCACGCCAGCTGGCGGAAATGATGGGCGGCGACCTGGATTGCGAAAGCGAGCCCGGCGGCGGCTCGGCCTTCATCCTGACCGTACCTTTCAGAGCGGCCTCCGCCCCGGCGAACGCGGGGGGGGCGCTGGCCGGGCATGAATCCGGCGAGGGCGGCGTCGCGCGCGTGCTGCTGGCGGACGACCACCCGGTCAACCGCCGCGTGGTCGAAATGATCCTCGGTCAGGCCAATGTGTCCATCACCTCCGTGGAAGACGGCGCCCAGGCGCTTCAGGCGATACGGGACGCCGACTACGATCTTGTCCTGATGGATATGCAGATGCCGGTGATGGACGGGCTGACGGCGACGCGGGAAATCCGGTTGCACGAGGCGGCCATGGGACTGGCGCGGACGCCGGTCGTCATGCTGACGGCCAACGCCCTGGCGGAGCATATCGCCGCCGCCGAGGCCGCGGGCGCCGACCTGCACCTGGCCAAGCCGTTCGACGCGGCCGAACTGCTGAACCTCGTCGCCACCCTGCCGGCGGCGATGGCCAACTCCATCGCCGCCTGAGCGGGCCCTATTCGTAGCCGTGCGCGGCCTCGTTGATGACCTGCGACGGCATCGACGAGAAATCGACCGCGACCGGCTGCGGCGCCTTGGCGCGGAAGGTCTTGATCACATGCTCGAGCCGGCGGCGCACCTCGCGCTCGGCCTCGGAGCCGGTGTCGAGGTTGAGCGGGGCCAGGCAGAAGTCGATGATGGCCGTGGGGTTGTCGATCGGTTGCATGGTCTCTCTCCTTACTCGGCCGCCACGAACTGGGCGGTTTCGGTGGATTCCTTCATCGCCGTGGTCGACGACTGGCCGTTCGAGATGACCGTGGCCACCTGGTCGAAATAGCCGGTGCCGACCTCGCGCTGGTGGCGGGTGGCGGTGTAGCCGGCGGCCTCGTTGGCGAACTCGCGCTGCTGCAGCTCGGAATAGGCCGCCATGCCGCGGTCGCGGTAGCCGTCGGCCAGCTCGAACATCGAGTTGT